>NZ_CP014862.1:1800000-2005098 GCF_002214585.1 Thermococcus profundus | reverse complement strand
TCGTTGAAGCGGCCAGAAAACACGGGGTAAGGTTAATCGGTCCCAACTGTGCTGGAATCTTCGGCGTCCACGGAAAGTTCTTTGGCTCCTTCGAGGTTCGCGTTAAACCTGGAGGATTAGCTTTAATCAGTCAAAGCGGCGCCTTCGGTGGTGCGGCACTGGCCATGGGCAACGACGAGGGGATAGGCTTCTCTGCCTTCGTCTCCTACGGGAACGCCTCCGATCTGAACGAGAGTGACTTTCTTGAGTACTTCGCCGACGATGAGAACACGAGGGCGATAGCCCTTTACATCGAGGGTGTTAAGGATGGGATGCGCTTTATGAAGGCCCTTCGCTACGCTACCTCCAAGAAGCCTGTCATAATCCTGAAGGCGGGGAAGAGCACGAGCGGGGCAAAAGCGGCCGCATCCCACACGGGTTCTCTGGCCGGAAGCTATGAAATCTACCGCGCGGCATTCAAGCAGGCTGGTGCCATAGAGGTTGAGGAGATGGAGGAGGTCTTTGATGCGGCGAAGGCCTTCGAGATGTACCCCAAAGCCGGAAAGCGCGTGGCCGTTATCACGAACTCGGGTGGGCCGGGCGTTCTCGCCACGGACAAACTGGAGAGGCTCGGGCTCGAAATCGCGAGGCTCGATGAGGGAACAGTTGAAGCCCTCAAATCCTTCCTCCCGCCCCAGTGCTCCGTGAAGAACCCGATAGACCTCATAGCCGATGCAGACTACGAGCGCTACAAGAGGACTGTCGAGGCTGTCTGCAGGGATGGGAACGTCGATTCAATCCTTGTTATCTGCGTGCCCCCGATATTCATCCCGAGCGAGGATATAGCGAGGGCGGTTGTTGAAGCCGACTGCGGCAAACCCATCGTAGCCAACTTCATGGCCGGGGAGCTCGTTAAAGGCGGCGTTGAACTGCTGGAAAATGCTGGGATGAAGAACTTCCCCACCCCTGAGAGGGCCGCTAGAGCCCTGTTCTGGCTCTCCCGGCGCTGAGGGCTACCTCCCCTCGTTCATCTTTTCGAATATGTCCTTCACATCATCGAGCACTCCGGTTTTGGCGAAGACTATCAGCGAGCCCTCCTCTGGCAGTTTGGTGTCTCCTGAGGGGATTATCAGGTTCCCCCTCCTGTCGTATACTGCAACGATGAGGGCATCCTTGGGAAGGCCGAGCTCCTTCACGGTCTTTCCGGCAACCCAGCTGTCGGGGGTTATCTCAAAACGGACTATCTCAGCCCCTTCCTTGGGGAAGAGAACCCTATCAAAGCCAGGGGTTGAGAGGTTCCTGGATATGTACTCCGCCGCTATCTCCTCTGGGGAGATCGTGAAGTTGAAGTACTTTTTGAGATCCTCGACCCTCTCGAATATCCTCTTGTTCTTGGGGTTGCTTATCCTCAGGGCCGTGTAGATACTTGGGTTGAGGTTCTTTGCGAGGATGCAGGCTAGTATGTTGGCGTCGTCCTTTCCGGTCAGGGCCGCGAAGGCGTGGGCCTGTTTTATGTTTGCCTCTTCAAGGGTCTTGGGGTCGGTTGCGTCTCCCTCGATGACGAGGCCGTTTATTTCGAGGGACAGTTCCTTCGCCCGCTCCCCGTCCTGTTCTATAACGGTTACATCGTGGCCGTCCTCCTCGAGCATCTTGGCCACTAAATAACCAACCCTGCCCGCACCCATTATTATCACGAACATCCTACCACCACCGAAAATTGAATGGAAAAGAAAGGTCAGTCGAGCGAGAGGAGGTGCTTGGCTATCTCCGCGTAGGCCGGTCTGGTGACGAGGACTCCAATGAGCACACCGAGTATAGTTGTGAATGCGAAGCCCTTAAGTGTTCCGACGAAGTACATGAGGAGGAAGCTCATTGCGACTATCGTGGTCGTTGCTGAAGCCAGGATGACGAAGAACGCCCTAGCCATTCTCTTGATGAGTCCCATCCTCCTGGCAACCTTACCGCTTGGGGATCCTCCGAGGAGCTCGTCGGTTATGACTATCTGCTGGTCCACACCCGTACCTATGGCCGCTATGATACCTGCTATACTCGGGAGGTCGAGGTTCCAGCGTATCAGTGCGGCTATTCCGAGGATTATCGTGACCTCAAACAGGCTCGTGCTCGCGACCGGGATGGCTATCTTCCACCTGCGGTAGTGGTAGTAGACTATGAGGAGCACAGCTATGAGTGCGCCTATTCCAGCTATACCAGCCTGCTTCTTGAAGCCTGCTCCGAGGGTTGGGGATATGTACTCCTCGCTTATGACGTGGAGCTTGACCGCGAGGGAACCGCTCCTGAGGACGCTGTATATCCTCTTCGCCTCCTGGAGGGCTTCCTCTTTGGTGGCGGCGCTTCCGCTGAGCTGAAGCCTGTCGGAGTTGCCCTGCGCTGGATCGAACTTGAGGGTGTAGGGGCCGTAGAGGTTGAGAATTCTCTTGACGAAGTCCCTCATATCCTCGTTTGGTTGGGGGGTGAAGTAAGAGACACGGATCTTAGATCCTGCCTGGAGGAGGGCATCCTTGACCTGGTTGTAGAGGCTTTCCGGGAGATCCGCGATTATTATGCTCTTCTTTCCTAGGTTAGTGGCGTTAGCTATGATCTCCTCCGCGGTCTGGTTGTTGTACTCGACGACGGTGATGTTGAAGGCCTTCTCGATCCTCTCAAGGAGCGTTGGAGCTTGAGTGCCAGCTTTCCCGTTGAAATCGGCAGGGTTCTGGAGCTCCTGATAGACCCTGGATGAGACCACTAGGAGGGAGTTGGTCGGCGGGTCGAGGAATATGTCAACGGGCCAGCCCGTTTTGCCGCTTGCGACTTTCTTGAAGTTGTCCTGGGCCTTGCCTGAAAGCTGGAAGCCCACGTACCAGCAGGTTGAGCAATCCCTCGGGTTGAGGCCCCAGTCACTCGAGTGAACCGTAACGTCCGCTCCGGTGGCAAAGATAACGCCGTTGAACTCCATGTAGAGTACACCCTGGCTCTCTATGAGGTTCTTTATCTGCTTGGCCTCGTCGAGGGTAATGTTGGCCACCTTGACGACTATCAGGCTCTCCCCGGTTTCGGGGTCGCGCTGTGACTCTATGGTGATGTCCTTGACGCCGAAGGTGTTGAGCCTGTTCTGGAGGGAGGTTATTATGCCGTTGACAGTATCGCCGCTCACGGGTTTTTCTGGCTTTGCGATGAGGGCTACCCCACCGCCGATGTCGATACCGTAGGTCAGACCGTTGGCCGCGATAGCGGCCAGGGACCCCACGAGGAAGATTATGAGCAGGAGAACCCTCCAGTTGAGCAGGAGGGCTTTGATTCCCTTTCTTCTGGCCATCAGCTACCCCTCCTGAGCTTGAGTGTGAACTTGAACGGGCTTGCCACGTACCACCTCAGCACACCGGCGTTGAAGATCCAGGTGTTCATGAAGTCCGCCAACAGGCCGAAGATGAGGACGATGGTTATGCTGTCTATCACGTCGGACGTGGAGACGAGCCAGAGGATAAGGAGGGCGCCTAAGGTTGTGGTGCTCATGGTGAACCCGGTTGAAACCGCCGACAGGTACGCATCCTCGGCCGTGTCCTCCTTCCTCCTGAGGAGTCTGGTGGTGAGGAGGATGTTGCTGTCTACTGTGTAACCTATGAGCATGAGGAGAGCGGCTATTGTGGCAGTTGTGAGGTTTATTCCAAGCAGGCCCATGACGGCGAGGGCTATTACCATGTCCGAGAATGCCGAGAATATTATTGTGCCCGATGGAATCGGATCCCTGAAGAACAGGAAGACCACTATTGCCATTCCGATGAAGGCGTATATAACCGCCTTTATTCCCTGCTTCTGGGCTATTTTACCGAAGGTTGGATCCACGACCCTGGGGGTTATGTCCGCGTTCTTGTATTTAAGCTGGATGGCGTTTGAGATTTCGTCGGGATTCGTTCCCGCCGGGGCGTAGAGCCTGATCCCTGAGAGCCCGGTTATGGGGTCGCTGAACTTCTCGGCCCTGACGTTAATCCCGGTTTTGTCCTTGACGTATTTGGCGAGTTCATCTGGGGTGGCCGAGATGTGGTAGACGGTTACTACCACACCACCCTTGAGGTCTATGCCCTTCTCCGGCGGGTGAACCGCGAGAAGGAGGGCGGCTATTACAAAAACCACCAGTGGGTAGAGTATCATTTTTTTGGGTTCCATTCTAACGAGGAAGGAAAGCCTCCTCCTCTTGCTCTCGAGTATTCCATCCGCGGGCCTCGATGGGGCCTTCCCTTTTTTCTTAGATGCCATAACAACACCCCGCTGCACTTTTATACGTACTGGTGATCATTCACTGAACCACTATCGATAATGAAGGGCCCGGGTTTTAAAATTAGTGGTCTTTCATGAAAACGCCATAAAAAAGTTTCAATTTTAAGGTGGAGGAGGGGGCAAAACCTAGATTGGAGCGTTGCTGGGGGGAATATTCGCTGATATTCAGAAACTTCCGCGAAATTCAAAAAACGGCTGAAAGATAACAGCTTAATCCGTTACCGGCCCAGTATCTTCCGGTTAAAATCTAAAAAGCCCGTTCAGAGCTCTTTGATTTAGGATTAACTTTAAAAAGGGAAGTCCACAGTAGGAAGACGGGTGAGAGCCATGAGCGAGATCGAGACGATAGGGTTTCACTACGTTGTTGAGGCCGCCGGTTGCGATCCTGAAGTCCTCGGTAACGCTGATAGGATAAGGGAGATATTCCTCAACGCGGCGAAGATAAGCAACATGGAGGTTAAGTCCAGCTACTTCTTCAAGTTCTCGCCAACCGGCGTCAGCGGAGTCGTCATCGTCGCTGAGAGCCACATCTCAGTCCACACTTGGCCGGAGAGAGGTTATGCCGCCCTCGACGTCTACACCTGCGGCACCAAGGCCGACCCCGAGAAGGCCGTCGACTACATCCTGGAGCAGTTCAAGGCCAGGTACGCCCACGTCTCAGAGATAAAGAGGGGCATTGAGGAAGACGACGACACCTACACCCACATGATTATGACTTGGGAGGAGAGCCTCAGAAAAGACGGAAACGGAAGGGGTTAAGAGGCTCAGAGGAGCTTCTCTATCTCCTTTACTCTCTCCAGAGCATCGTTGAGAACTTTTCTGATGTTCTCAAGCTTCGCCTTAAGCTGGTGGTTCTCCTCCTCAAGCTCCTTTACCCTGGCTTCAAGCTCTTCCTTCTCCCTCTTGAGCTTCTCGTACTCCTCCAGCGCAACCACCTGGCCACCCTTGGAGAGGACTTCGATGTTCTTCACGAGCTCGTCGAGCTTGCCCTGCTTGATAAGTTCGTAGGTCTCCCTGACGAGCTGTCCTGCCTTGGTCTCGCCCTTGAGGTGCTTCCTTATCGTCTGCTCCGTTCTTCCGAGCTCCTCGGCGATTTCGCTGACCGTCATTCCAGCCTTCTCCCTGGCTATCGCTCCGGCAGCTACTGCAAGGCTGTCAACCCAGGTGAGCCTCTCGGCTGGATCCTTTATCAGCTCTATGACCTCGGGCCTGAATAGCGTCGCGAAGAGGAGAACGCTCTCGAGCCTGTGTATCTCCTCCCTTCCGATCGGGTTCAGCGGAACCTCCACCATCTCGCATCACCTCCCCTCAGTTTTCACTCAAGCTCAACAACGGCCTTCCTCTTGAGGACTTTGTCAGGATAGACGACTATTCCGGTGTCGATGATGTCAAACGGGTGCCTCCTCATGCTGTGGCTCGTTCCGCGCATCTTCCAGACTATCAGGGAGCGCTTCAGCTCGCCGTCGATCTCATCGAGGTCGAGGCGGATTATGCCGTCGACGCCGTGCTCGACACCGGGGCCGCCGAAACCCCTCTCGCCGACGCTTATCTGGCTGACGAAGATGCTGGTAACGCCAAGACCGGCCAGAACCCTCTTGAGCTGCATCACGATGCTCCTCGCCATCGCGGGCTTGTTGATGTAGAGCGTCGTGACGGAGTCAACCACCAGCCTCTTGGCTCCAATGTCCTTAACAGCTGTCCTGAGGACGTCTATGAACTCCCTGATGTCGGTTAAATCGTGGACGATGTACCTCTCGTACTCCTTGCTCTTGCCGATTCCAGCGGTGAAGGCATCTACCATCGCGAATAACCCTTCATCCTCGTACTTCCTGACGTCCCAGCCGAACCCGGCCATGTTTTGCCTTACCTGAACCGGGTGCTCCTCGAGTGCCACGTAGATTCCGGGCTCGCCCATTTGGAGACCGTTCCAGATGAACTGCTGTGAGAAGATTGACTTTCCGGTTCCAGGCCCACCACTGAGCAGGACGACGTTCCTCTCGGGTATTCCTCCGTGGAGTATCTCGTCCATCCCCGGGATGCCTGTCTTCACCATCCGGGTCATCGCGACCACCCCTTAAACTAACTTTTTGTTATCATTAAGTTCCTGCGAAGAAGGGCTTAAAAAGATTACGTCTGGTAAGAAAAGTCAGCGCCTCCTCCTGATGAACGCACCGATGTCTGTCACGTTTAGGATGAACTTGTTTCTGCTCCCGGGATTTATCCTTCCGATTCCGAGGATTATCCCGTTTTCATCGTAGATTACGAGCTTTTTGGTGCCCTGCCAGTTATAAGAGCGCACGCCGCTCCTCGGCACGTCCTTTCCGGTCGTGAACAGAAATCCGGCCTTGGGGCTTAGTATCGCATAGTTCTTCTGGACGTCAACGAAGTAGAAGAACTCGACGTTGGGGTAGAACTTCTCGACAAGGTTTTTATCGACCTTTATGGTGCCGACGAAGGTTCCATATGCGTAGGGCTTCATTTTGAGCCCCTCTATCTCGGTCCAGACCCTCTCGTTAACCGCGTAGACGTCGCGGAACTTCCCTTCAACAATGGCGAAGGTATGATGCCTTAGCTCGCCGTACTTTTCCGCCTCTCGCAGGATGAGGTCGTACTCCCATGATGACGCCCTTCGATGGCGGAGCTCATCCATTTCCCTCACCATCGAGCCTCCCAATCAGCTCGACAAAGCCGTCCATATCCGTCTTTTCAAACTCCCTCTCGAACTCCAGGCCAAGCTCCGCTATCTCTTCCGGCGTTATTGTTGTTTCCGGTTCTTCGGCGTTTATCCCCGGACAGCTCTCGTCATAGTAGAGCCAGAGCTTCTCACCTCTGTACTCGAAGGGCTCTTCCCCCTCCACACCCAGCGGCTTTCTCGACACCATGAAGGGGTAGATGCGGCAGATGATAGGATTGACCTCGTGGATTGTACACTTCCCAGTCTCCGGGTCGTGGAAGACGCATCCCAAATCCCACTCCCTCACAGCGAGAACGAAGCGGATTTTGTCTCCCTCAACTGAGAACGTCACGAAGTCCTGCGGATCGTGGCCGGCCCTCGCTATCCTCTCTATGTCCTCGAGCGTCAGGTAGATGTGCCTCCCCCTGCAGCAGTCGAGGCAGTAGAGGCACCTGAATGGAACCGGATCTGTGAAGGGTTTGGGCTTGAAGCGCATATTCCGCGCTCCTCAGGGGAGTTTATAAATAGCTCGGTAAGAGGAAATTTAATAACAAAAATACAGAAAAACTTTTAAGCCTTTAAACTTACCAATGGTGAAAATAAGGGGGTGATACAATGAAGTACGGAGAAGTTGAAAAGAACTGGGTCTGGATGCTCGGTCTCGGGTTGATATTCATAACCTTAGGAACCGCCGGATTAATGATCCTCCCGCTCCTCAGCATCACCAGTGTGGCTGTGTTCGGAGCGTTCATGATAGCCGGCGGAATTCTGCAGACAGTACAGGGAATCACTAAAGCCAAGGAGTGGAAGAGCAGAACCCTGCACATCGTTATGGGGGCCATCTACGTCCTTGGCGGCATATTCGCCGTGATAAATCCCGTACTCGCCACCGCAATATACGCGCTCTTCCTGGGGCTGGCTCTCATCTTCATCGGCTTCCTCAGGATTGCCGTGGCATTCCAGAACAGGGATGTATCCCAGTGGGCCCTTATGAGCCTTTCAGGGATCCTGACCGTCTTCCTCGGTCTGATGATAGTTCTTCAGTGGCCGTGGTCAAGCCTCTGGGCCGTTGGCCTGTTCATCTCGACGGATATGATACTGGCCGGTGCCAACTACATCGCGATAGCTTTAGCCGCCAAAACGGAACGCGACGCAGGGACGCGGGCGATAATGCATTGAATACCGATAATTCGCTCCATAGTCGTTCTTCTCTTTTTATCTTCAGCGCATTGTGGGGGTTCCTCTAGTTTGGGTTTCATGTCCCGACATTCTGATAAAGTGCCTTCCAGGATAGCCAAAATGTCTCAGTGGAGGTTTTGGTTTGAAGCGCACGGATAAAAATTGGGGGTCAAAAAGCCTCACCTTCTTCCGAGGGAGACCAGGAACGACCCTTCATCCTCTTTGCCCTTGTACTTTACCTTAAACGCTACCTTCTCGTAGTTATCTATCTTCCCCTCCTTGTGGAAGACCAGCATGCTACCGGCTCCTAGGTACCAGTAGAGCTCGCCGCTCTCGTGTGCTGGCCTCACATCGAAGGAGTAGTAGCTCAGGGACACTGACCTTGAGCAGTTGCTCTTTAGGACCCAGCCCTTCTCTTTTCCACCCCAGATCCAGAGATCCACACACCATCCGGGAGTCTCGAGGGTTATCGTAACGTTTCCGGCTCCCTCCTTGCTTGAGTGGATTATCAGATTGTTGTAGTACGGATTCAGGGCAACAACGTCTTTGTATGAAACGTCCCCTACTGTGAGATTGCGGATGAGGAGGGGCTGGCCCTTTGGGGAGGCGACCTCGAAGATGTTGGTGCCGTGGCTCATGATGGGATAGATCAACGCCCCCAGAATCCCGAGGAATACAACTGAGAATCCGAGCACTATAAAAACCTTTGTTTTATCTTCATATGATAGGCCCCGCAGTCCCACTATGACCACCAGGGCATTATTGGGTACACGGCCTTAAAAGATTTACTGGGAATTAAATCTTCTACCTTAGAACATTGAAATTTCATAGTCATATGGTCTTGTCGATAAAGTGCATAAGGGCATAAGAAGTTGGGGCTTTCACTTCTCTCTTTTAGGAAATTCAACTTTCTTTTAGAACCCAAAGGGTTGTTGTGGGAACCATCAGAATTGAGCGGATCAATGAGCAACTCCTGGGCTTGTTGAAGCGCATATTTTTTCCGCCAGCGCTCCTTGAGAAGCGAGGTTTCCCAAAGGTGTTGAGGCTCTGTCACAACATCCGTCAGAAAGGACTGTTCTGGGGCCGGGGCCGGGATTTGAACCCGGGCTAGGGGATCCACAGTCCCCTGTGCTGACCAGGCTACACCACCCCGGCCATCGCTAAAACCTTTTGGGTTAGCTTTATAAAGTTTTCGACACAACGGGCTGAAAGAGGGAGGAGATGCCTTTTACCTGCTACACTCCAGCTCTGAGGATGATTTCAGGGCAATTGGAAACCGTCAGGGGGTTGTAATATGAAAGCCAAGCGAGAAGCCCTTCAAAGTCTGTTCACGGCTATGAAAGAGGGAAAAGTTGACGAGGACATAATAGACCTTCTCCTGCTCATCAACTCAATCAAAGGAATATACACGACCTCCTCCTGCTCTGGGAGGATCGGCATCATCGAGGAACCAGCCCTCGGCGCGAAGCCCCTCTCCCGCTGGCTGATAAAGGTTCACAGGCTCATTGAATTTGAAGAAGCCAAGGAAGCCCTGGAAAACGCAAGAGAGGGCCTTATCTTCCTAAAGAGCCAGCCGCCTATTTTTCACATTGTCGCCGAGGATCTTGAAAGGGCCAAAAAGCTCCACGAACTCGGCCTCGCCTCAGGCTTCAAGTACACGACCTTCAAGGTTATCTCAAAGCGCTACCTCGTCGAGATAAACGCCACTGAGTACCTCACGGCCCCTCTGGGCAAGGACGGAAGAATCCTCGTGGACGACGAGTACCTCCGCTTCGCGGTTGAGCTGGGCAACGACATGCTGAAGCGCTCAAAGGGAAGGCTTCCGCGCCTTGAGAAGAACTTCCGAAAGCTGAGGGAAGAGCTTGGAACGGACGAGCTTTTCTACGAGCTTGCGGAGGAGTATAAAATTGGAGAAAACTGGAAGCTCCCCTAACGCATCTCGTTCCATTCCCTATTTCCGTACTTCTCCTCCACCAGCTTTTCTGCCAGTTCGAGCTCGTAGTCCGTCAGTTGGCCATCCTCAAGTTCAAAGGCATTGGCAAAGCTGTTTTTTAGGAGTTCGTAGGCCTCCCAGCGGGTTAGCTTTATCCCCTCGCGCTCCAGGGTTGTGACGCGCTCCCAGATGCTTGAAACTCCCTTATCCTTCAGCTTCTCCTTTGAAACTCTGAGAACCTTTCCGAGCACCTCCACCCTTGTCGCGTACATGAACGTGCCGTGCTGGAGGATAACCCCCTTCCTTCTCGTTTGAGCTGAGCCGCTTATCTTCTTCCCGTTCGCAACGATGTCGTTTAAACCGGAGAATCCAGCATCGAGGCCGAGCTCCTTGAGCGCATCCACGAGGGGGCCGGCAAGGTAGCGGTAGCTCTCCTCCACGTTCCTCAGGGCCGGGTGAAGGTCTTCGCCGGCTACGACGGAGTAAGTTATCTCGCCGAACTCATCGTGGAATACGCTTCCCCCACCGGTTATCCTCCTGACTATTGGAATTCCAAGCTTCTTTGCCTCGTCGAGGTTGACATCGTGGACGACGCTCTGGAAGCGGCCTATAGTAACTGAGCTGGGCGAGAAGGCGTACAGTCGAATCGTATCGGGGACCTCCCCCTCGATCCTCGCCCTCATTATAGCCTCGTCTATTGCCATCTGGACTTCAGGCCTAGCGACTATGAGGGGAATGAATCGCATCACCTTGACCACCAGGGTTAAAAACTCCCGGGTGCTTTTAAGTCCAGCGATGATGAGGCCCAAGCCCTCCTGAGGGGTGATGAGAGCGGTCACCACTGAGCGGCTTTCGTCCATTGTCCTCTTGTTTTGAAGCTTGTTAATGGGCAATGTTAGGTGAAATTCATACATTTTGGATTGTGTGTTGTGAAACTCCGCATAGGATAGCGATTCTAGAAGAAACCATGACCTTAATCAAACTTTTGGAAAAAGCTTGACCAAAAGTGTGCCCTTCTTTTGAATTTGCTCCTTGGTGAATGTATGCTCGCTCAGAAGGCAAGCTCGCGCGGGTTTAATCTCAAACTTTCTCATTAATTGTGATTTTAACTTTCTTTTTAGTGCCTTTCGGGCACTATATTGTGAGGAAATCGCAAAGAATGACAAATTTACAAGTAACCCCCGAAGAAAAGGCATTTTCAAAAGCATACCAACTTTCTGTCAGTGCTTTCGTAAGAAAGGGCTGTTGTGGTGGACCGGGCGGGATTTGAACCCGCGGCCTCCGCCTTGCGAGGGCGGCGCTCATACCAGGCTGAGCTACCGGCCCGCACCCGGTATTAGTGAACCCGCCCGAGCTTTAAAAAGTTTTGGTATGGGCACAGGGGTTAAAAACAAAAAGCCAAGGGGGTTTTCACGGTTCCACCTTGACGGGTTCTACGCTTATCGTCCCGTTGGCCCCCATGTCGAGCCTTACGTAGTGGTAGAAGCCCCCCTGATCCTCCGACGCGTAGAGGGGAGCCCCTCCTCCGCCGGTTATGAGCATCTGAACCCCGTCCTCTTCGCCGTACCAGTAGATGTGGATGTGGCTGAAGATCCCAAAGGCGTTGTATTCCTTCATCAAGCTGAGGAGTTTCTGACCGTCCTTGGGGTTCATCGCGTGGTGTCCGTTCGGCCTCGGGTCTATCGGCGGGGCGTGGAGTATTACAACCGGCCTCTGCCCTTTCGAGACGGCGAGCTTCATCTGATCCTCAAGCCACTGGAAGGTCTTCTCGCTGAGGCCGTAGTTCTCCTCCACGTCGTTGAGGATTATGTAGCGGTAATTTCCGAGGGAGAAGGCGTAGTTGTCCGGTCCAAAGAGCATGTGGAAGATGTTTATCCCCTCACCGTTGTACTCGTGGTTTCCTGGTGCCACGAATATCGGCCTGTTCCACTTCCACTCCTTCATGAGGTCGACCCACTCGTCCAGCTCCCCGGTGTAGACGAGGTCGCCGCCGTCGATGATGAAAATTCCCTCGTCGGAGTTCATCCTATCCCTTATCTTGAGGAACACCGCTGGAGGCTTCGTTCCCCCGCCCGGCCTGTGGTCGCCGAATGCGAGTATCCTGTAGTTTTCAATGGGCTTTGCCTCCACCCTGAAGGATGCGTTGGAAGTTGTGAACTTAACCCACGTGTCCCCCTTTTCGGCCCCTTCTGGGAGCTGGAGCACCTCTGGGTTGGTGTTCTCAATGACGTACGTGAGTTTTGCCCCGGTTGAGTTCTTGACCTCCACACTGACGTTGAAGCCGAGGGCGTGGATGTAAATGGTAGAGCCGTTGACGAGCCTTATGAAGCCGCCCTTAACGGTGACGTTCTCCCCATCGACGACGCGCCAGTAGTAGATGAAGGGCTCTGTGAACTTGAGGGTTGTGAGGTACCAGCTCTCGCCTTCCTCCTGAATTCCGTCCCAGTCGTTGTCCCCTATCACCTTCAGGACAACCCCTTCGAACTCGCGGTCTCTGAAGACGTTTTCGGGTTTCTCCTTTCCTTCCTTCAGCTTCATTGCGTATTCGATGGCCGCCCCTGCACCGGCCTTGCTGGTTCCAGTGAAGACGAAGTACGACTTCCCATCGCTGTTGAACACGGCGAATACTCCCTTATCCGGGCCCACGAACTTGACGCTTGAGGTGTAAACGATGTACCCGAAGTAGTCCCTTACCGTCATGACTATCGGCCGGCCCCTCATGAGCGGGCGGGCGTCCTGGGGTGAGAGTACCGCCACTCCCCCCTTGTACTCGCTAACCGGAAGGATCTGCGCATTTGGGAAGTAGTGTTTTGCTAGGTCTTCGTATCCACTGCTCACGTACACCTTTGAAGTATCCGCCAGCTCGGCCCACTTTTCGAGCACCTGGCCCTTTCCGTATGCGTTGAAGTCTATTCCTCCGGTTTGGGGGCTGGAGGTGGTTGGGCTTTTGGATGATTCGCTTTGAGAGCCCATACATCCCGCGGTTGCAACAATAAAGGCGAGCAGGATCGAAAGGAGCACCCTTTTCATGGACTTCACCTTTCCTGGAGTACCGCCCCAGCTTAAAGTACTTTTGCATGTGCCTCTCTGAACAAATTTGAGTTTATTTTCCACTGGAAACGGAGAGCTTTTAACTCATACCAGTCAAGTCACTCCGGTGATGTCATGAAGCCGCTCGACCTTCACAGGAACAACTTCCCCGGCAACGGGAAGATTGAAGTCATCCCCAAGATCCCGCTCACGGATGAAACGCTATCACTCGCCTACACTCCAGGCGTCGCCGAGGTCTCCCGGAGAATAGCTGAGAACCCGAATGAAGTCTTTGACTACACCAACAGAGGCAACACCGTGGCGGTCGTCAGCGACGGGACGAGAGTCCTCGGTCTTGGCGACATCGGACCCCTCGGGGCCCTCCCCGTGATGGAGGGAAAAGCTCTCCTTTTCAAGGCCTTCGGCGGCGTCGATGCCTTTCCCCTAGTCCTGGCGGAGAAAGACCATGATAAGTTCATTGAGGCCGTAAAGGCGGTCTCCCCCTCCTTCGGCGGGATAAACCTCGAGGACATAGCCTCCCCCAAGTGCTTCTACATCCTGGAGAGGCTGAGGAAGGAGCTTGACATTCCGGTTTTCCACGACGACCAGCAGGGAACGGCCAGCGTCGTTCTGGCGGCCCTGATGAACGCCCTGAAGTTCGTTGGCAAGAGGCTCGGCGAGGTAACGGTTGCCCTCTTCGGAGCGGGGGCCGCCGGGTTCGCGGTGTTAAGGCTCATCACGAAGGCTGGAGTAAGGCCTGAAAACGTCCGCGTCGTCGAGCTGGTTGAGGGAAAGCCAAGGATTTTGACGCCTGACCTGCCCCTCGAGGAGCTCTTCCCCTACAGGGGTTACCTCTTGGAGAAGACCAACGGGGAGGGGCTCAGCGGCGGCCCCGAGGAAGCGTTGAAAGATGCCGACGTCCTCATATCATTCACCAGGCCGGGACCGGGGGTCATAAAGCCCGAGTGGGTGGAGGGGATGGCCGACGATGCCGTGGTCTTCCCCCTGGCTAACCCAACCCCCGAGATACTACCAGAGGAGGCCAAAAAGGCCGGGGCGAGGATAGTCGCCACCGGAAGAAGCGACTACCCCAACCAGGTGAACAACCTCCTCGGCTTTCCAGCTATATTCAGGGGGGCGCTCGACGTTAGGGCCAGAACGATAACCGACGGGATGATAATCGCGGCTTCAAAGGCGATGGCTTCCTTGGTGGAGCCGAGCGAGGAGGAGATAGTGCCTTCCCCGTTCCACCCGGAGGTTCACCCGAAGGTGGCTAGGGCCGTTGCGGAGGAGGCCATGAGGGAGGGAGTAGCCAGGAGGAAGGTCAAGGGGAAGGAAGTGGAAGAGAATCTGAGAAGGTGGAGGGAGTTCTATTCAGCGTTCATCGAGCCATTGAACGAGAAAAGAAAGGCCTTTAGCGGTAGAGGGAGTTCCCCCTAGAGTCTATGGCCACAAGCAGCGGGAAGTCCTCCACCTCGAGAACCCATACCGCCTCAGGAATTCCGAGTTCCTCGAGCCAGTAGACATCGACCACCCTCTTTACGCTCTCCGCGGCCAGAGAGCCCGCCCCTCCGGTGAAGGCCAGGTAAACGGCGCGGCCTTTGAAAGGTTCAACCTCCATGCCGCCCTTTCCGATTATCCCTCTAACACCCAGGGACAAGATATCATCGAGGTAGGGGTTCATCCTCGCACTCGTGGTCGGGCCTGCTGAAACTATCCCCCAGTCTTCATCCTTTCTCCTGACGACCGGCCCGCAGTGGTAGATGACGGCCCCCTCAATGTTAAACGGGAGCTCCCCCTTTTCTGCCAGTCGGAGAATCTTCCTGTGGGCGGAGTCCCTGGCCGTGTAGATGGGCCCGGAGAGGTAAACGACCTCACCGGCCCTGAGGTTTAAGACGTCTTCCACCCTCAGCGGTGTCTTCAGCTTCACTGCCAAAGCTCGACCCTCCCGTCGGCTTTTATCCTGATGAACGCCCTCCTGTTGGCCCAGCACTGGACAGCCAGACCTACTGGAAAGCTCGCCGGATGCCTGTGGGCGACCTCGATTTTAACGTCGAGCGCTGTCGTCTTTCCGCCCATGCCCATGGGGCCTATTCCGAGGGAGTTGACCTCTTCGAGCAGCTCCTCCTCCAGCTCGGCTATTCTGTCATCTGAGTTCCTCTCGCCGATCCTTCTCAGCAGGGCCTTTTTGGCCAGCTTGAGCGAGTGGTCGGCGCTTCCGCCGACGCCAACACCCAGGACAACCGGCGGGCAGGGCTTCCCGCCGCACTCCATAACCCTCTCAAGGACGAAGCGCTTCACGCCCTCCCAGCCTTCGGCTGGAGTCAGCATAGCTAAAGCGGAGCAGTTCTCGCTTCCCCCTCCCTTGGGGAAGACCGCCACCTCGACCTCGTCCCCTCTAGTCAGCTCCCAGTGGATTATGGGAACCTCCTTTCCCGTGTTGTCGCCGGAGTTTCTGCCAGTTAGAACGTCCACCGAGTTAGGTCTGAGCGGCACTTCTATGGTGGCCTTCTTCACTGCCTCCAGAACGGCGGCCTCGATTTTTCCGAGGTGGGGGCTTTCAACGCCGGCCCTCACGAAGAAGGTCATGGTTCCAGTGTCCTGGCAGACCGGTATCGAGCGGTCCCTCCCGATCTCGATTGCCATGAGGATGTTGCCGAGGTTGAACCTCGCTACTTTGCTCTCCTCGCTTTCGTAGGCCCGCCTCAGGGCGGAAACGGTATCGTCCGGAATCCTCGTAACCGCGAGTTTGATGGCCTCAACGATGGGATGAACGAGGGCTTCCAATGGACACTCACCTGTTAAAAATTCATGATGGATTTAAAATAGTTTGCCATTAGAAGCGCAACGATCTTCACCATTATA
The DNA here is from genome assembly GCF_002214585.1 of Thermococcus profundus. Lineage (NCBI taxonomy): Archaea > Methanobacteriati > Methanobacteriota > Thermococci > Thermococcales > Thermococcaceae > Thermococcus > Thermococcus profundus. The sequence goes on along the minus strand of NZ_CP014862.1, from coordinate 1,989,163 downwards.
TAAACTTTCCATTAAAAGTTCCTCACTATACTGATAAATTGAAAAAGAGGGGATCAGCCCTTGAGAATCTCTACTATCTGCTCGGCAACCTGGACGCCGGCCCTCATCTGGGCCTCAACCGTTGAGGCCCCTATGTGTGGAGTTAGAACGACGTTGTCGAGCTTGGTTAGCGGGTGGTCTGCAGGGAGCGGCTCCTCCTCGTAGACGTCGAGGCCGGCGCCTGCGATCCAGCCCTCCTGGAGGGCCTTTACGAGGGCGTTGGTGTCAACGACTGCACCCCTTGCCGCGTTGATGAGTATCGCGGTGGGCTTCATGAGCTTGAGCCTCTCCTCATTGATTAGGTGGTAGGTCGCATCGATGAGCGGGACGTGGAGCGTAACGACGTCGCTCTCCTTCAGGAGCGTCTCGAGGTCGGCGAACCTCCCTCCAACTTCCTTCGCCCTCTCCTCGTTCGGGTAGGGGTCGTAGAGGAGGACTTTCATACCAAGGGCGTTTGCGATCTTTGCCACCTGGTATCCTATTCTTCCGAAGCCGACGATTCCGATCGTCTTGCCCTCGAGCTCGATTCCCATAGCCTGCTTCTTGGCCCAGACGCCTTCCCTCATCTTCCTGTCGGCGAAGGCGATCTTCCTTGCCACGTTGAAGGTCAGCGCTATCGCGAGCTCGGCGACACTCCTGCTCGAAGCGCCGGGGCTGTTGACTACTTTGATGCCCCTCTCCTTGGCGGCGTCGAGGTCTATGTTGTCCAGCCCGACGCCGGCCCTCCCGATGACCTTGAGCTTCGGAGCGGCTTCGATGACCTTTCTGGTCACCTTGGGCTTGCTCCTGACTATTATGGCATCTACGTCCCCGACGAGCTGAACGAGCCTCTCTTCATCGGGGTACTCCTCATAAACGATCTCAAGACCTGCTTCTTTCAGAACCTCTATCGCCTTTTCGTGCAGCGGCGCCGCAACAAGAACCTTCATCTTCTACCACCTCATCCCCTTCTTTTGACGGACATGAGCAGTACCTGGTCGGATGCATCCTCGGCGCGGTCGGCTATGTCGCCGATCTTCGTGAGGATCTGGTTCCATATCAGCTTCGCGTAAGTGCTTATCTCCTCGCTCTCAAAAACCTTCCTCTTGAGCTCGTACTCAATCTTATCCGCTGCCTCTTCTGCATCTTCCACGGCTTTGGCTAGTTCCATAGCTTGATCCACGTCAGTGTTGAGGGCCTTCACGGCATCCATCAGAATTTCGTAGGTTTTTATTCCGGCGTCGATGAGCTCCATGAACTCCTCCCTCAGCTCCGCAGGCACCTTTGGCCTTGCTAGGATTATAGTGTGGGCCGCGCTCTCGGCGGCGTCCGCGACCTGATCCACGAGCTCGCTCAGCCTTACGTAGTCCCCCCTGTTTGCGGGCAGAAAAGCCCCCTCGTAGAGCATCATCTCTATGCTCCTTCTGAGCCCATCGGCTTTCGTCTCGAGCTCATTGACCTCGTTCTCAAATTTCTCGGCCTCGCTTACTTTCCCATCTATATAACTCTCCACTAGGGCCCGGAAGGCGGTTAGGGTCTCTCTAACAACGTTCAGGTGATCCTCCAGGGTGTTGAAGACGTCGTTTTCCTTTCCTCCGAATATCCCCATTTTCATCCCCCGTCAGTGTTTCTTGCTTCGGGTTTATCTATTTTTGCCTCCTTGGCCTTGACAAGGGCCCAGATGAGCTCGTTTCTGGGGGCTTCGAGGCCCACCAATTGGGCGTATTCCACTATCTTGCCGTTTATGTAGTCGATCTCTGTTTTCCTTCCCCGCATTATGTCCTGGAGGGTTGAGTTGTAGTTCTCCCGCGTCCTCTCGATGGTGTCCCAGAGGAGCTCAAGTGGATGTACCTCAAACTCTATCCCAAGCTGTTGGGCGGTTATACACCCCTCCCTGGCTACTTCAACTGATATCCCCTCCAGGTATGGGTTGTCCTTCAGGAAGCCGTTTCTGACCTCCAGGACGGTCCCTAGCCCGTTTATGACCGAGTTCACTATGGCCTTTGCCCACTTCCAGCCGACGGCGTTCTCTGTGGTGTGGGTCTCTATCCCTGCACGGTTGAAGGCCTCAGCAACCTCCTCTATGAAGGGGTCGATCCCCGTGGGGTACTTTCCTATTACGGTTATTCCCTTTCCAGTCCACCGAACTTTTCCCCAATCCGTCAGCATTGCTCCGTTGGTCGTTATCCCCCCGATGACCCTGTCGGTGTACTTTAAGGCCAGCTCCTCGTTTCCCAGCCCGTTCTGGAGGCTCATTATCCACGTTTCTCGTCCTATGCAGTGCTTTGCGCACTCGAGTGCGGTTTTGGTTGAGTAAGATTTGACGGTCAGAAGAAGAAGGTCCGGGGGTTCCTTGGGGGCCAGGGTCGTTGCCTTTGGGTATACCCTGAATTCTTCCATCCCGGTAACCAGGAGGCCTTTTTCTTTCACTGCCTTTACGTGCTCCTCCCTTCCTATCAACGTTACCTCATGGCCTCCCCTAGTGAGCAGTGCCCCCAGGAGAGAGCCTATGGATCCGGCACCGAGGACGTAGACCTTCACACGATCACCTCAGGAGCTTTCTAAGGTGGTGGAGGGAGTATAGCATCAGCGCCAGGGCCGCCCAGCTGGACGTCTCGGGCCCTTCGCCTGTTGCCATGAAAACGGCAGAGGCCACGAGGAGCCCCCCTCCTGAAATCCCTCTGTTGCTTGATAGTATCCCCAGGGCGACCAGGAGCCCCACAACCTTAAAATCAAGTCTGGGGGATAGGATGGAGGCGTAGGCAACTGCTCCCGCGGCAACCGCATTTAAAGCCCTTTCCCACAGCTTTACGGGTTGTTTTTCCACCCTCACTGGCATCGCCAGAAAAGCCGCCGCCATTCCTACCAGCGCCAGGTAACTTCCAGTCAGGATCCACTCAACAAAAGATCCCCCAAAGAGCGACGCCGCACCGTAAGAGAATCCCCTTCTCCTGAGCGCGGCAAGGGAAAGAACGCCGTAGGGGAGGACGTAGATCACCTTGTCCCTCGGGATCCATGTGAGCAGATAGGCCATTATCAAAAGTCCGAGTGTGAATGGAATCAGTTCGGGTCTTTTGCCCATCCTTCCACCGGAAGCCATTTAATCGTCTTCCCTTATATTTTATTCGTATGAACGCCGCGGTAGTTCTGGTGGAGCCAGAGGGACCTGCAAACGTTGGCATGGTTGCGAGGACTATGAAGAACTTTGGATTCTCCCAGTTAGTCCTCGTCAATCCCAACCTTACGGAGGAGAGCTACGCCTATGCCGTCCATGCAAAGGACGTGCTCGATAGCGCCGTTATCCTGGATAGCTTCGAGGATGCCCTCGAACTCTTCGACCTTGCCGTCGGAACCACCGGAAAGCCCGGGAAGAACTACATTCCTGACAGAGCCCCTATAATGCCCTGGGAGCTGAGGGAAACCCTCGAAGGCTACTCCGGAAGGGTGGGCCTCTTCTTCGGCAGGGAGAGCATAGGGCTGAAGAACGAGGAGCTGGCGAAAATGGATCTCACGGTGACCGTGCCGACGAGCGAGGCTTACCCAATCATGAACCTCGCCCAGTCCGTCGCGGTGATCCTATACGAGCTGTTCAAGAGGAAACCTGAGCCGGCAGTTGAGGCGCTAAAACCCGCCACCAGGAAGGAGAAAGAGAAGCTGGTTGAAACCTGGGCGGGGCTTCTTAGGGCCCTCAACTATCCTAAGGACGCTGAACGTAGGGAGGTCTTCATCAGGGTCTTCAGGCGGTTCGTTGGAAGGGCCGTCCTCTACGGAAGGGAGGTTCACACGTTGATGGGGCCTCTGAGGAAGGCACGGATTAAGCTGGAGGAATGCCACAATGCTGAGCGTTGAAAGATTTGAGATCGCTGGAAGGAGCGTCTGGATAGCTGTCCTTTGGAGGGAGAGAATCCAGGGGATAACTTTCGCTCTCGATGAGGAGCAGTTCGAGAGGAACATAGAGCGCGTTGCGGCTTTTTTGAAGAGGCGGGGAGTGAAGGTGGATCTAACCCAAAAGGCGTCTGATTATCCGAGCTTAGTCCGCGACGTCGTCATTGGACGGATAGATAACTCAGAGGTTCTTCCCGAGCTGTCATTCGAGGGCGTTACACCGTTCGAGAGGCGCGTTTACGAATGGCTCACGAAAAACGTTAAAAGAGGTAATGTTATAACCTACGGTAGCCTTGCCGGAGCCCTCGGCACGTCACCGCGGGCCGTCGGAGGGGCCATGAAGCGGAACCCGTATCCTATAGTAGTTCCATGTCACAGGGTAGTGGCTAGGGACGGAATCGGCTACTACACCCCAAGGCTTGATGAAAAAGTGTTCCTGCTGGAAATAGAGGGGGTGAAAAGATGGACAAACTCAAAGCTTACCTAATAGGCTTTTTAATAGCGGTAATAGCCATAGCGGCTGGAATAGTCTGGTACGGCGGCTGGAAGCTTCTGCTGCAAGTCATTCTAGTGCTCGGCTTCCTCGGTGTTACCCTAATGTTGCTGTTCTTCACGGGGCTGACGTTCTACGCCGAGAGCTGGAAGTACGGGGCGATACTGGCGGTTTTCACAGTGATAAGCGGCTACGGCCTCTATCTCAGCTGGGTCTGGAAGAACCTCGAAGTGGTTGCTGGGATAATCGTCTTCTTCATAGCGGTGGTTGCCTTCGGCATCTGGTACATCAGCGAGCCCGACCTCGGCTTAGTCGACCGCTTCAAGAGCGCCGAGAGCCTTGAAAAGGCCGGGAAGTACAAGCAGGCAGCCAGAAAGTACGAGAAGGCTGGCAACTATCTCAAGGCCGCGGAGATGTATCTGAAGCTCGGCTGGATGGAGAGCGCCGCCTGGGCCTACGAGAAGGCCGGAGAGTACGCGAAGGCCGCCGAAATATACGAGCAGCTATATGAGAAGGAGAAGGACACATACTACCTCAAGGAGGCCCACGAGTACTGGAAGAAGGCTGGCGATATGGAGAGGGCAGCGAAGGCCCTTGAGCGCTATGCAGAGGAAGAACCCTGGTTCTGGGAGGACGTAGCTAAGCTCTACGAGGAGCTCGGAAACGAGGAGAAGGCGAGGGAAGCATGGGAGAAATCCCTTGAGTACTACAAGGGCGAGGCCCAGGAGGAAGGAGTATTCTGGGAGGACGTTGGGAACATAGCTAGAAAGCTCGGTATGGAAGACCTCGCCAGGGAAGCGTATCAGAAGTTCCTCGAGTACTGCCTGAAGGAAGCTGAGGAAGACCCGATGTGGTGGAAGCACGTTGCTGAGGCATACGAGTACCTTGGCGAGAAGGAGAAGGCGGAAGAGGCCAGGAAGAAGTACGAGGAGTACAGGCAGAAGATCATGAAGGCGAACGAGGAGACCTCGAAGTTCCCGGAGGAAGAGAAGAAGGAGTGAGTTTGCTCCGTTTTCTACCTCCCTTTATTTGAATCTAAAACACCCTTTTCACGTCAACTTTATCGAAGTCCCTGTCGTTTGAGAGGATAACCCCTACCCCGTGTGCCTTCATCGTGGCGTAGTGTATGGCATCGTCGAAGTCGAGCTTCTCGCATTCCTCAGCCATTTTGATAATCTTAGGAGTTAAGGCGACGACTTTTACTCCCAAATCTTCCAAAACCTGACTTGTCCTAAGCTTAGCTCCCGAATGCAGGAGGAGGATGTAGAGCTTCCAGACGGTCAGTGCCGAGGTTATCATCCTGCCGTAGTGCTCCTCAACCAGTTCCTTCGCCCTCGGGCCGAACTGCTCGTTGGCTGTGAGAATGTAGTAAATCACGTTGACATCTACGTAAACCTTCAAAGCTCATCCCTCAGGAGCTTTTCCGTCTCTTTCTCAATCACCCTGTCAATCTCCTCGGCGTTCAGCTTCTCCCCCTTCACGATGCCCCAGTACTTCTCGATCTTTTTCCTGACGGGAATGAGAACTATCTCCCCGTTTCTCTCCTCAACGTAGAACTCCTTCACCTTCAGCTTCTTTCGCAGGGAGGCCGGAGATACAGCCTGCCGTTTTCATCCAGTCTGACAACTTCAGTGCTCATGGTAAAAGCTAAGGTTTTACCATTCAAGTGCCTTTTGGAAATTAGGATGGTGTGGGCGTCAGTAAACCTTGCCTTCATCTTCAAGTTCTTTTACTTCTCCTGAGGTTCTCTTTCATTCCGCTCTGCATATCTCCTCTCCATTTCGAAGGGGTCTTGGGGGAGAACTGCCAGAGGGGCCAATCCTATCATCCCTCTGATTGAGAAGTCATCGGAAGGAGGAGCCGGAGCTGGCTTTTCTGCTTCCCCCTATTCTCTTTACCTTTATCCTCTCGGGGCTCTTCTCCTCCGTTATCCAGAGGCGGTAGACCGCGGAGGTGAAGCCTTCCTCTGGGGATTTCACGAGGTAGATCTTCTCCTCTATATCCTCCCCCATCTGGGTCGAGGATATTATGACGTAGTCGCTTATTCCCGCGATCCATCCAGTAAATTTAGCTGAGACAACGTCCCTGTTTATCGGGAGTATTAGAACCGAGTCCGGTACGTCCTTTGAGCGGCCGGCTATGGTCTGGTTCAGTAGCTTTAGGGTTTCCATCTCTCCAAACATCAAAGCGGCCCCGTCAAGAGTGTTTATGAGCCTCACGGTTTTTCTGTTCTTTATGAGTGGCATTATGTGATCCCGGTATATCAGGTCTATCTTTGGGTTTATTGTTTCGGGGGAAACGTTGTCCACGTAGAACACGTTTTTCTTATCGTATCTGGCGCTGTACTTTGATCCAAAGACGTCTATTATGGCTAGATTGTCCTCGCTGAGCTCCTTCTCTATCTCCAACCCGACCTGTCTTGCCGATCTGCAGAGTCCCGGAATTGGGAGGTTGTAGTTGGATATGACCGCGAAACCTCCCTCCTGGATCTCCCTCTTGAGTATTGCGAATCCCATCATCCACGCCGATGAGTAGCCGTCGTAGATTATGCTCACTATTGACCCAGGTGATAATGGCTCCCTGAAGATCTGGGCCTTCACTCTAGACCCCCCGTCCCTCGCTTGGGGTATAATGTGACATTCATCTATTTAAACTGTTCGAAAAGGCCCGTTAAATGCCGGGCAACGCAATCTACCAACCTTTTTAAAATCCTCCTCCAATTTCTTCCAGGTGATAGTTATGATGGGGATGAACCCAAGGCAGATGAGGAAGCTCATGAAGCAGATGGGCATCAAGATGGAGGAGCTTGAGGGCGTTGAGGAGGTAGTTATCAGAATGCGAGGAAAGGAGATAGTTCTCAGGGATCCCGCGATAACGGTCATCACGGCTCACGGCGAAAAAAGCTATCAGATAGTTCCCGGAAGCGAGGAAGTCCGTGAGGTTCTAGAGATACCAGAGGAGGATATAAAGCTCGTCATGGAGCAGGCAGGAGTTGACTATGAAGCGGCGAAGAAGGCCCTGGAGGAGGCAAAGGGAGACCTTGCAGAGGCAATTCTGAAGCTCGCGGAAGAGTCTTAGTCGCTTTCCGTTTCTCCTCCCTTCATCCGGATGAGGTCATCGATCAGGTCTATGAGTGATGCTATTATGTTGTCGTACTTCCCTCCCTCCTCCCCGTAGATCTCCTTCAGCACGTTTTCCAGCCGTACCAGGGTCTCGTAGTCCAGGTCTATCAAGCTCTGTGCTTCCCGTGCCATGAAGCGGAGTGTCGTAGCACGCGATTCCTTCCTCCGTAGGAGGCCCTCTAAAATGTTTACTATAGCCATTTGGAACTCCGGCGTTGGCATACGCTTCTGAAGTGCCTGGATCAGCTCAAGGGCCCCCTCTATGTCAGGTTCCCTGTTCGACTTCAGGAGAACGTCGAGGAGGGAGGTGAAGAACTGGGCCGTTCCTGGGTAGAGGGAGTATATTTCGGCGAGGGTTTCAGCGGCGGTGCTCCTGGCCCAGGGGTTCCTGCTCTTCAGGAACTCCCCCAGAACAGGAAGCACCGAGTATGCGTCGGTGGGGGTGAGCTGGGATGCAGTCTTCGAGAGGACCCAAAGTGCATCCATTCGCCTTGTTGGATCGTCGGAGTTCAGCATGTCTATTATCATTGACATGACTATGGGATCGATTTTTGCAAGTTCCGCCACTATATCCGTCTTTCCTGCATCGAGCAGTTTTTCAACGTCCTCAGGCCCGTACTCGCTTATCTCAAGCTTCTTCTTGACTTCCTCGGGAGTTAGGGTCTCCTCTTCTTCACCGCTTACTTTCTCGAGCTTCTCCAGCAGAAGGCTGGCCTTGGAGGCCAATCGGACGCTGTTTTTTATCTTACTTATCTTTTTTACTGCTTTTATCTTGTTCCTCTTCGTCAGCATCTCCGGCCTTGAGAGCATTCTGTCTATCGAGAGGAGCGCCCTCTCCTGAATGTACGGGTCAACGTGATCTACCAGATCTACCATCTTGTCAAATATTTCATTGAACACCTTTGAATCCTCCGTTCTGTATGCCATCTCTGTCAGGGCCGTTATCGCAGCGCTCTGAACTTGTCTATCCTCTGAGGAGCGGATGAGGGAGAAGAGCCACCCTATAAGCTTCTTGGCTATCCTCACTACCTTTGCACCCGCTTTTCCTAGGCCCTCTGAGGCGTATTCGCTGAGTATGGGTGCTCCCCTCTTGATTATCTCAACGAGTGCGTCCGTTATCTTGTCGTAATCCTCTTCGCTTATCCCACCCGTCTCAAGGAGGAGGTTCAGGACTTCCAGGGCCTTTAGGGACACTCTCTCGTTTTTATCCCTGGCCAGCTCCACCAGGTCATCGACGACGAGGGAGATTCTCTCTGGATTTAGCGAATTTGCCTTGAGTAGCTCTTTGATCACCTGCAGGGCGTTGGTTCTCACCATTGGATTTTTATCGTGGAGCAGATCTAGAAGAATTTGGAACGCTTTGTCGTAAGTTCCCGCGAGATTCACGACTTCTTTAATGTTCCATGCCATTAAATCCCGCCGAATGCCATCCTTATCGAGTATTATCTCCTCCCTACCCATGACCATCCCTAATTTAAGCCTACGGTGCTTTTTGATTTAAGTCTTTGGTTTATATAACTCCCCTGAGGAGCTCCCCCCTGAAGACTGGACCGTCCCTGCACACCAGGTACTTCCCGAGGTTACAGCTCCCGCACACACCGATGCCGCACTTCATATACCTCTCCATAGACACCTGCACCCTCTCGTAGTTCATTACTTCAAGGACGGCTTTCAGCATGGGCTCCGGTCCGCAGGCATAGACCTGTTCGACTTCACCTTTTATTTCCCTAAGACCGTCCGTTGGATAACCCCTTCTGCCAGTGGATCCGTCGTCGGTGAAAATGACTATCTCATCGACGTAGTTCTCTATGTCAAGGAGGGCTAGTTCATCGGAAGTTCTTGCCCCATAGAGAAGTATCTTTTCTTTGAATCTGTCTCCCCAGAGCTTTGCCAGGGCGTATATAGGTGGGATCCCTATCCCCCCTGCGACGAGAGCTACCCTTTCTCCAACCGGTTCAAAACCCTTCCCGTAAGGGCCCCGTACCCAGAGGGAGTCCCCCTCCTTCAGTTCGAAGAGTCTGGAAGTGAACGGCCCCACCTTTTTGACGATGAGGGTATCCCGATCTGCCAAGCTGAACGGCTTCTCTCCTGCTCCTGGTAGCCACACCATAACGAACTGTCCCGGCTCGAACTGGAATCCTCTATCAAACTTGAAGACTCTGACGCTATCTGCCGCTTCAAATACCTCATTGATGAGCACCTTAGCGTACATCTATCCTAACCCCCCGTGGCTTTCCAGTTATCTCATCCTCTTCCATGACGACTTCACCACGAAGCAGGGTCATTACGGCCTTCCCCCTGAGCCTCTTCCCTTCCCATGGGCTCCATTTCGCCTTTGTGTAGAACTCCTCGGGCTTCACGATCCACTCCCTCTTTAGATCGACTACCGTGAAGTCTGCATCTGCGCCGAGCCTGAACCCTTTGTTCCTTATCCCAAATACCCTAATTGGGTTGAGGTGCATCTTTTTCACTATGTCTGTTATGCTCAACAGGCCCCTGTTTACCCCATCAAGAAGAAGGGCCACTTCTGTCTCCAGACCCGGGATCCCCGCGGCTCCTTCTTTCTTGTCTTCGATGGTGTGTGGGGCATGGTCGCTCGCTATTATGGGTATTCTGCGGAAGTTCTCCCACAGCGTCCTTATGTCATCTTCCCCTCTGAGAGGGGGATAAACCTTCAGGAGCCCGTTCCTCTCATAATCCCCCCTGCTGAGGAATAGGTGATGGGGAGTCACCTCAAAGCTGACCCATGGCAGGTTTGAGCGTGTAACAGCTTTTATCGCCCCTCCGGTTGATACATGGCAGATGTTAAGGGGCTTTCTCAGCTTCTCTGCCGCCAGCAGTACTCGCTCCACTGCCTTTATCTCTGCCTCTGGCGGCCTCTCCGGCCTTTTTTGAATTGTCCTCGCATCTTCGGCATGGACGCTCACAACACCCGGCGCACAGGAGTAGTCACTCTCGAAGTCCTTAGAATAAATCCCCCCAGTGGACGCGCCCATGAACACCTTGAAGAAGTCAGCACCGCTCATCTTGGCGTCTTCACAGTTGTTGGAGACCAGAAAACCCATTGCGTAGTCGGAATAAGCTCGTCCCCTGAAAGTGTGCTCCCTTCTCTCAAAGGTTTTCAGGTCCATTATCGGCGGTCTCGTGTTTGGCATATCAAAAACTGTGGTTATGCCCCCGTGTATTGCCGCTTTCGTCCCGCTTTCGATTGTTTCCTTGTGCTTCTCTTCAAAATCTCTGAGGTGGACGTGGACGTCTATTAATCCTGGAAGGATAAGGTCCTCCCCAAGGTTCAGAACTTCCTCTCCCCTTAGAAGGCCTGTGGAGATAGCCCGAATCTTTCCATCGTCGATTCCAACGCTCCCTCTAAAGATGCCCTCTTCAGTTACGAATTTTCCCGCGATCACAAGCTCGTGCATGAGAGCCCGCAAGACGTTTGGGGGTTGTCTTTAAAAAAGCTTTTGGATTTCGACTAAGATCTTCCTCCTTTTCGTTGATCGACGCCACAGAGCTTTATCCCTAACGGGGATAACCTCCTGAGTATCGTAATCCTTAAAAGGGATCGGATGTATAAACTAATGCTGCCATAGCCTATAGAAGGCAGACGTGCCAAAACTGAAAGGAGGCAGTGAAATATGAGCAGGAAAGTTTTCAGTTTGTTTATAATAGGTTTGATGGTGTTTAGTGTTTTCTTTGTCCAGCCAGCGGCTGCAGAGGATGAGAATGCATACATCAATGCAGCCCTTCAGGCGTTTGAAACGAAGTACTACAAGACGGCCGAGGATCTTGGAGACATCCTCGACATGACCCTTGACAACTCCACGGAGCTGACTGCATACTTCACCGCCGAGTTCCACAACAAGACCATTGAGGTTACCAACCCAGACCAGTTCTGGGATCTCGCGAAGATCAATATGGGTCTCGGTATCTTCGAGAGCCCGCGCGTCTTCATCGTCGAGACCTGGACCTTCTTCCCGGCCAACAAGAACAGGATCCAGGACATCGTTGCCGACCCGAACGTTGGTCTTGCAACCCGCTGGAGCCCAATGACCGCCAAGACCCCTGACGGAAAGCTCAAAATCGCCCAGTTCGCCTCAACCGGTGCCATGTTCATGAGCCCGTTCAACCCGGTCGGCGGCCTCACCGACGTTTACAGCGTTAGGGTCTCCACCCTCATAACTGACTACGGTGGAGCCACCAACTTCGACGGTATCTACTCCCCATACAGGTGCACCTGGGAAATCGACAAGACCCCTGGTAAGGTTCCAGATGATGCCGTCATCTACAACCAGACCCAGGGATGGATAGCCGCCCACGCAGGCGAGGACTATAAGGCCAAGGTTACCTTCCACTGCGACATCGGCGAGTGGCACAACGGCGTTAAGGGCGACATCAACGACATAAAGAACTACATCGCCTTCTACTACACCTGGGCATACGAGGACTACCCGAACGACCCGTACTACGACTCTGGCCTCTCCTCAACTGGTGCCTACCTCAAGAACATCCTCGGTTACGAGTTCACTGACGACGGCTTCACCGTCTACGGTAAGTACACCCACCCGCTTGCGGACGATCAGATCGCTGCTTACTACAGCATGTACCCGAGCGTTCCGTGGGAGCTCTACTGGGCCATGGGCGAGCTCGTCGCCAACGCTAAGAAGTACGGCATCGACAAGACCTACTCCTTCAGCAGCTCTGGCGAGGGAATCCTCTGGCTCGACCTCATCACCAAGGAGCACGCCGCTGACGTCGTCAAGATCATGCAGGAGATAATGAACGGCAACGCCAAGGACAACTTCCCGGGAATCGACTGGAGCGCCGCCAAGGACAGGTTCCAGGCTGACATCAACTTCTTCAACCAGTACAACCACCTCTTTATAAGCAACGGTCCTTACATGCTCGTTAAGTATGACCCGAACGCCCTCTACCTCAAGCTCAAGAAGTTCACCGGCGAGAGGCACGTCCTCGGCACCGACAGCGGGCTTCCGATCGACGGTGTGCCTGACGAGATCGAGTACGTGGGTGTCCAGGGTCAGGATACCGCCATTCTCTCAGTTGCCAAGGGCGACTACGACATCCTCTCCTACGCGTTCCCGGCCGGCAAGTTCCAGGGCCTTGGTGAGGACGTCCTCAACAACCTCAAGCTCTTCAAGAGCGCCAGCTCCTACAACGAGCTGACCATCAACGACTGGCACGACCCGGACAAGGATGCCCCGATAGTCACCGTTGGTGACAGCGTTTACTTCAACCCGTTCGCCATCAGGGAGGTCAGGTACGCTATGAACTGGCTCATCAGCAGGGACTACATCGTCCAGAACATCTACCAGGGTAGCGGTGCCCCAATGCTCGGCTGCATCAGGCCCAGCCACCCGGCCAACAAGTACTTCCAGATCGTTTACGACACCCTTGGAATGACCACCAGCGGCAACGAGGACTATGCCCTCTACCTCATCGAGCAGGGCATGGAGAAGGCCAAGGAGCAGGTCGCCAAGTACGGCCACACCCTTGAGAAGAGAAGCGACGGTTACTGGTACTTCGACGGAAAGCCGGTTTCCATCAAGTTCCTCATCCGTACCGAGGACGAGAGGAAGGAGATCGGTCTCTACATAGCCAGGCTCCTTGAGACCAAGGTCGGCTTCAAGGTCGAGAAGTACCTGTGGGACAGGAAGAAGACCGGTAGCGTCGTCTTTGCTGAGGACCCGGCCAACTACAAGTGGAACCTCTACACCGGCGGCTGGGGTACCAGCGGTCTCCCGACCCAGTGGGTTGACGGTTACATGGCGTTCTTCTACACCAACTGGTACGGATACACCCCGAACGGTATGGGTGTTGACCACGGCCACAGGAACACCGTTACGGTGAGGGAGTTCCTCAAGTTCGTCGGCGAGCTCGTTGGTCCGGCCGAGACCACCACGACCACCTCCTCCGAAGAGACCACGACCACAACCAGCAAGCCAACCACCACTACCAGCCAGCAGACTACTACCAGCAAGCCCACGACAACCAGCAAGCCGACCACAACCAGCAAGCCCACCAGCTCATCACCGAGCAAGACCACCACTACCAGCAAGCAGGGTGGTGGAGGAATCTGCGGTCCGGCCGCTCTCGTCGGCCTGGCAATAATACCGCTCCTCCTCAGGAGGAGGAAGTGATCCCTTCCCTTCTTTCTTTTGTTCGTTGCGTTTATCCAGATATCGAGCACGTTTTTGATGTACATGTTTGATTGCTATGCTCATTTCTGTTCAGTAAGGTATTTAAAGGCAGTTTTACAAAGCCGAAAAAGATCGCTCAGGAACTCCGAGAAACTTGGAGGTGACCTAGATGGGATACGGCAAGTACCTCGTGTTTAGAATCCTCAACGCGCTTTTGGTTCTGGTGATCGCCACCCTTATTATGTCCGCCCTCTTCGTTAAAGTCGCTAGGGAGGACAACAAGTCCAAACTGTTTGAGGAGCTTAGATCTTGGGATCAGACGGAAGGTAAAAAGATAAAACAGTCTCTTGGTGAGGAAGAATACTGGAGGCAGCGTGCTATAGAAGAGCAGAACCTCAGAAAGAAGTACAACCTGGACAAATCCTTCTGGGGACAGGTCATTGAAAAAACCAAACGATCCTTGATGTGGGATTTTGGACAGAGCACCGTTTCAATTGGTGGAACGAACAACGTCCGCGACATAGTTTTCATGTACCTCCCGAGGAGCATAGTGCTGTTCACCACGGCAACGATCATCACAATGATCCTTGGTATCTACCTTGGAGTCAGGGCCGCTAACATGCCTGGAAGCGTCTTTGACAGAAGCCTCTCAATATTCGCCCTCCTGACGTACAGTCTTCCAACATGGTGGACAGGAATGATGTTCATCCTCATATTCGCCTACAAGCTCGGCTGGTTCCCGCTTCAGTCCAACTTCCTCCCAACTGACACGATACTTGATAAGATACACAAGCTCGCCCTCCCCGTGTTGACGTTCGTATTCGTGGCCTTCGGTGGATGGGCATGGACTACTAGGAACATCATGATAGGAACCCTCCAGGAGGACTTCATCATGGCCGCCAGGGCCAAGGGTCTCCCCGAGAGGAAGGTCATCTACGGCCACGCCCTCCGTGCAGCAGCTCCCCCGATAGTGACAATGGTCATATTCTCCCTCCTCGGATCCCTTGGTGGAGCAATAATCAGCGAGCAGGTCTTCAGCTACCCGGGAATGGGAATGCTCTACTGGATGGCGCTCAACCAGGGTGAGACCAACATCGTCATAGGTCTTACCTACTTCTCGGTGGTTCTGTACCTCAGCGGCGTCGTGCTTGCGGACATGATCTACGGATTCCTCGACCCGCGTGTCAAGGTCGGTGCCTCAGCCAAGATGTGAGGTGGTAAGGAATGAGATGGGTTGACTTTAAGGAGAGCCTATCAGAGTTCGCTAACGAGTTCAAACGAGAGAAGACTGGAATGCTGGGTCTGATATTGCTTATCCTGCTCGTGGTCGTGGCGGCCGCCGCCCCGATAATAACCGAGCCCAACTTCCCGGACAAGTGGAGGGACCCCCAGTACTGGGAGGCCTACCCCCAGACCGTTCCGCCAACCTGGTACAACATGTTCACGAGTAAGGATCTCGTGCCCCAGCAGGTTTACACTGTTGATTCCCCCAACGTCCACGTTGACAACCAGAAGAGGAGCATGACGATAGAGGTCCAGTACAACCTCTCCGATGATTACTACTACGGGCCGAAGGGTATACTGATCAAGGGCTTCAACGTTACAGTCCCACCTGGATCACCGTTCCAGCCCAAAATAAGCGTTTACCTTGAGAGGCCGGATGGGAGGACCGTGCCCCTCGTGGAGAAAAAGCCTCTCAGCTCGGGTATGTCAATAGCCATAGGAAGGGACGGAAACATCAAGAAGGCCACCTACATCTGGCTCTACAAGGAGGTCACCGGCAAGACCATCAGCCCCGATGACGTTCCGGTTGAGGTCGTCCTCATCAGGGATATGGTCAGGCCCCTCTTCGCCGTTGTGGATCCCAGCGCATACAGCTCCAAGAACGCCACTGGGCTCGTGGATGAGATAATCAGCAACCCGCAGACCCTTCACGGTACCTACACTCTAAAGGTTACTATCACCAAACCATTCAGAACTGACGTGAAAGTTGACAACCTGCACGTAACCTTCCTCGGCCGCGTCTATGGAAGCATGGGTACCGACTATCAGGGCAGGGATCTCTGGGCGGCCATCATCTGGGGAAGCAGGGTCTCCCTCGTTATCGGTATCACGGTCTCGCTCCTCAGCACTATCATAGGAATAGTCTACGGTGTTACCAGCGCCTACCTTGGAGGAAACGCGGATGAAGTGCTCATGCGTATAAACGAGCTCTTCAGCTCAATTCCCTCGCTCCCGATCCTGATCCTCATAGGAGCCACCATGGGACACATTCCCCTCAGCATGATAGTCCTCCTGCTCGTCGTCTTCGGATGGATGGGAATAGCGAGGATATCGAGGAGTATGGCCCTTCAGATCAAGGAGCAGACCTACGTTGAGGCTGCAAGGGCCCTTGGTGCCGGAACGGGAAGGATCATATTCAAGCACATGCTCCCGCAGCTCCTCCCGTACGCTTTCGCAGTTATAGCCCTCAACGTTCCAATCGCGGTTATCAGTGAAGCTTCCCTGAGCTTCCTCGGTCTCGGTGATCCGACCTCAGTTACATGGGGCCAGATACTCCACGATGCAGAGGTGCAGTCCGCGGCCACTAAGGGATACTGGTGGTGGGTTCTTCCACCTGGACTTGGAATTGCGGTCGTCGGACTTACGTTCGTCCTCATAGGTACGGCCCTGGATAGGATACTCAACCCGAGGCTCAGGAGGCTGTGAGGTGGTTTGAATGGCAAGGAACGTCCTTGAAGTTAGGAACCTCAAAATGTATTACTTCACGAGTAAGGGTGTCGTTAGGGCCGTTGACGACCTGACCTTCAACCTCAAGAAGGGTGAGGTCCTTGGACTTGCCGGCGAGAGCGGATGCGGCAAGTCCTCCCTCGGCTTCACCCTTTTGGGCATGCCGACCCCTCCGGGAAAGATAGTCGACGGCAGCATTAAGATCGATGGAAGGGAGATAGTTGGCCTCCCCGAGGACGTACTGAGAAGGGAGATACGCTGGCAGAAGATAGCCATGATCTTCCAGGGTGCCATGAACGCCCTTAACCCAGTTTACACAGTTGGCTATCAGATGATAGAGCCGCTGTTGCTCCACACCGACATGAGCAAGGACGAGGCTATCGACAGGGCTCAGAAGTACCTCGAGCTCGTCGGTCTCGATCCGGACATCGTCTACCGCTATCCCCACGAGCTCTCGGGTGGTATGAAGCAGCGTGTCGTCATAGCTTCGGCGCTCCTTCTTGAGCCGGACGTCGTTATAGCGGATGAGCCAACCACTGCCCTCGACGTCGTCGTTCAGGCTCAGATCATAAACCTCCTGAAGAAGCTCAAGAAGGATCTGGGCCTCTCGATGATCTTCATCACCCACGACCTCAGCATCCTCGCCGAGATCAGCGACCGCGTTGCCATCATGTACGCCGGAAAGATAGTCGAGATTGGCGACAGTGAGAAGATCTACTACGAGCCGGCCCACCCGTACACCCAGAAGCTCCTGGCTTCCATTCCGAGGCTTCACGAAGACGTTGACAAACTCGAGTTCATCCCCGGACAGCCGCCCAACCTCATCCACCCGCCGAGCGGATGCCGCTTCCACCCGAGGTGCCCCTACGCCATGGACGTCTGCAGGGAGCAGATCCCCGAGCTGAAGGAGATTGATAAGGACCACTACGCCGCATGCTGGTTGCTGTGAGGTGTGAGAAATGGCCGAGCCGGTACTTAAAGTTGAGAACCTTAAGAAGTACTTCCCCATTAAGAGGACGTTCATGGACACTCTCAAGGGTGCTCCGCAGAGGTACGTCAAGGCCGTCGATGGCATAAACTTTGAGATTGAGAAACAGCAGGTCTTTGCCCTCGTGGGTGAGAGCGGCTGTGGTAAGTCCACAACTGGAAAGCTAATAGTCAAGCTCCTGGAGCCGACAGACGGCAGGATATACCTCGAGGGGCAGGACGTCACCGACATAAGGTCCAAGGAGGACGTCCTGGCCTACAGGAGGAAGGTCCAGATAATATTCCAGGATCCATTCAGTTCAATGAACCCGAGGTTCAGGATATTCGACATCCTCGAGGAGCCGCTCCTCATACACGGCATCGGTGAGACCAGGGCGGAGCGCGAGGAGCTCATCTACAAGGCCCTTGAGATGGTCAAGATAACGCCGCCAGAGGACTACGTCGGAAGGTTCCCGCACATGCTCTCAGGTGGTCAGAGGCAGCGTGTTGCCATCGCCCGTGCGCTGATCCTCAATCCTACGTTCATCGTCGCCGACGAGCCGGTTTCGATGCTCGACGTGTCGATCCGTGCAGAGGTTCTCGAGCTCATGAAGGAGCTCAAGGAGAAGATGGGCGTCACCTACCTCTACATCACCCACGACATGTCCACGGCAAGGTACTTCGCGGACTGGATGGCTGTCATGTACCTCGGAAGGATCGTTGAGATGGGACCGGCAAAGCGCGTCATTGACAACCCGCTCCACCCGTACACCAGGGCCCTGCTCGCTGCAGTTCCAGAGCCGAAGCCCGAGAGGAGGAACGTCATCAAGGAGCTTCCGATCAAGGGTGAGGTTCCTAGCGCCGCCAACGTGCCGCCCGGATGCCGCTTCCACCCGAGGTGCATCTACGCCCAGAAGGGTCTCTGCGACGTGGAGCACCCCAAGCTGATAGAATACGAGCACAACCACTTCGCGGAGTGCCACCTGGTCGGCAAGTTCTGACCTTTCTCAACTTTTATTTTGGTGGTGGAAATGGTTCTCGAACCCCTAAGGTTGGCTTTTAAGTACGCCCTGATAAAGGTGGGCTTTCTCCTTCTGGTCCTTGCGCTCGTTCTCTCCCTGGCGAGCATGTACGGGATCGAGAAGAATTACCATGAGAGCGGCCATCTGGGCCCCGGACTCCACGTTATTGGTGACGATCACTTTGAGAGAGCCTACTACACCTACAAAAGGGTTCTCCTTCTGAACTCGACTAACGCCAGCGTCTCAGTTAACAACGTCACCTACTCGGTTACCGGCCTGGTTAACGTGACCCCCTCCCTTCGCCCCAGTGTTGAGGTTTTATCTGGGAACGTCAGCTACGACTACACGGTTAGGGCTACAGATTACCCGCTTGCGTACCTCTCCCTCCTCGCGTTCCTGTTCTTCATAGTTGGCCTGGTCTTGGCCGTTCAGGGCTACATCCGTATGATAGGTGACATAAGATCCTCCCGAAAGAGGTGAGCCAATGAGGCGCGGTTACCTCTTCGTTTTTCTGGCCGCGAGCATGTGGGGGACCCTCGGCATATTCGCCAAGTACCTCAACGGCTTTGGACTGAGTACCTTCACGATGGTCTTCTACAGGGTTCTGTTTGCCATAATCCTTCTGGCGGCGTATCTCAGCGTTAGGGGCATCGGCTTTTCAATTGACCGCTCCAGGCTCAAGTTCTACGCCCTCTACGGCTTCTTCAGCATATTCCTCTTCTATACCCTCTACTTCTACACGGTCACGATATCCTCCGTTTCCTTTGCTGTTCTCCTCCTCTACACCGCGCCGGTGTACTCTATAATCCTGGGGAGATTGATATTTGGAGAGGAACTCACTTCAGAGAAGCTTTTTGCCCTCCTCCTCGTGATGGTTGGAGTTGTGCTCGTCAACGGCGCTGGAAACGGTTTCTCTACCAGAGCCCTTATCTTCGGCCTCCTCACCGGATTCACCTATGCCCTATACGGGGTGCTGGCCAAGTTCGCGGTGAGGAAGGAAGAACCTGAGAAAGCGCTGTTCTACACCCTTCTGTTCGGCCTGTTTTTCCTGGTGCCCTTCACCGACTTCAAGGTTCCCTTTGGTGCAGTTCCTTACTTGTTTGCACTGGCCCTGTTTCCGACGTTCTTTGGATACATTCTCTACAACCACGCCCTCAAAGAGGTTGAGGTTAGCAGGGCGAGTATAATAGCAACAATAGAGCCTGTCGTGGCAATACTCCTGGCTTTTCTCCTCTTTGGGGAGAGGCTGACACCAAAACAGCTCGTCGGTGCCGCCATGATAATCGGGGGCTCCATCCTCGTCCACATAGGCGGGAAAGAAGAGCCGGAAGGGGCCGTCCTTGAGGAGGCCCATTAGACGTGGGGCCACTCCCGCCCTCTGGCTGACCTCTACGCATCCCGCAGGAGAAAATGAAGGGTCAAATGTAGAAATACCTCTCCAGCTCCCACTCGGTTACTTCCTTCGTCTCCAGTGGCAGTTCCCGAGAGCTGAGGAACTCGACGTAGTTCTCCCATTCCCTCTCCTTGTACTCAATGAAGTTCCTGTATATCCCGCTGAGGGCATCCCTGATGACTCTGTCCCTCTTCAATTCTTCGAGGGCCTCTCCGAGATTCGAAGGGAGGGTCTCTATACCGAGCTCGGTCCTCTCCGCTTCGCCCATTTCATAAACGTTCTCCTCAACGTAAGCCGACGGTTCGATCTTTTTCCTTATCCCGTCGAGTCCCGCGGTGAGAACCGCCGCAAATGCCAGGTACGGGTTTGCACTGGGGTCCGGACAGCGGTATTCTATCCTGGCAGCATTGCCCCAGAACGTTGGAACGCGGATCAAAGTACTCCTGTTCCGATATCCCCAGCTCACGTAGACCGGGGCTTCATAGCCGGGAACCAGACGCTTGTAGCTGTTGACCGTTGGGTTCGTGACCGCGGCAAGGGCCTTCGCATGCTTAAGGATTCCCCCTACGAAGTGGAGGGCCGTCTCGCTGAGCCCTTCTTCGCCGATGAAAACGTTTTCCCCTTCCCCCCACAGGCTTATGTGAAGGTGCATTCCATTGCCGGGGAAGTCGTGGATAGGTTTGGGCATGAACGTGGCGTGGAGACCGTTCATCTCCGCCACTGCCTTAACAATGTACTTAAAGCTCACTACGTTGTCCGCCGTTCTCAGGGCCTCATCGTATCGGAAGTCTATCTCGTGCTGACTCCTTCCTACTTCATGGTGGAGAACCTCTGGAATCAGGCCGAAGGAAGGCATGTAGAGCGCTATCTCCCTTCTGACGTTCCTAGCTTTGTCGAGGGTTACGAGGTCGAAGTAACCGCCGCCGTCAGGAATATCGAACTTCCAGGTGCCGTTCTTCTTGAAGAGATAGAACTCTGGTTCTGGACCGATGTATGCTTTGAACCCCCTCTTCTCGAGATCCTCTAA
Source organism: Thermococcus profundus (assembly GCF_002214585.1). NCBI lineage: Archaea > Methanobacteriati > Methanobacteriota > Thermococci > Thermococcales > Thermococcaceae > Thermococcus > Thermococcus profundus. The sequence continues at coordinate 1,968,352 of NZ_CP014862.1, read as the reverse complement.
CACCTCCCTGAGGACTCCCCTGGGATCCGCCCCGTAGGGTTTTCCGCCTTTGTATACGTAGCCGTAAACCCTCCCTATTCCCTCCCACGGCACTTCTGCATAGGTTGAGGGGTCTGCCTTAAACACGAGGTCGCTGTCCTCTATTCCCTGGAACCCGGGTATGGAGGAGCCGTCGAATGCTATCCCTTCGTTTATGGCCTCCTCGTACCTCTCCATTGGGATCTCCATGCCCTTTGAGGCACCGTTGATATCGACAAAAACCAGCTGCAGGAACCTGGGCTTCTCGCTGCTTCCGTTGAGGGAAGTCCCGACTGTTTTAATGTCGTTCATTTTTTCATCACCTTAATGAACTATTGATCAGTAAATAACGCTTTTTTATGAACGATAACTGTTATTTAACGCTTTTGTTTGATTTTTTGTCGGATCGTCAACAGGTCATCCTCCCATCGCTCTTTAATTTAAAAATGTTTAAAGTTCTTTTTTAAAATGATAAAATAGTCATAAACATGTCAACCAAGGTTTTTCAGGGATGAATGAGAAGTGCGCCCATGCCGACCGCTGAGGATGTATTGAAGAGGGAGATCTTCAGGATAAACCTCCACCTCCCGAGGGAGAGGGTCAGCCTTTCTGAGCTTCTGGGTATGGACGATCCGAGTGTCTTGCTGAGGGACGGTAGCAGGCACTATTTTAAAAGGTCGGAGCTCCAATATCTTGCTTCGCTTCTCGATCCAGGGGAGGCGGACAGGCTGAGGTTACCCATAGTTCTGGAGATAAGCACTGTTGACAGGGGGTACTTTAGGGTTCGGGGCAGGCTCGCGGTCAAGGTTGTGGACAAAATTTTTGAGCAGTTCGACCCCCTTAACGAGAGGGAAGAGGGGAGGTACCCCCGATACCTCCTTCCAAGGATACGGAGGATCCTCCCCACTGCCACAACTTACGCTTTCATATCGGAGTGATGGGAATGGACGAGAAAACGAGAATCCTTCGGGATTACTACACTTTCACGATTCCCCATATCTCGGTGTTTGTGGGGGCCGTTCTGGGGCTCCTCTTCGTTCTAAGGATAAGCATCACCCTCGCACTGGGGGTGTTTTCGGCACTCTACGGGTTGATGCTTTTAATCGTTCACGCTATTGTCTATCCCCAGTTTCGCTCTAACTGGATATACCGCCTTGGGCTTTTTGGATCGATTCTACTGATGCTGGTCGGCGTGTTTTTGATTTATTCCTCTCTCTAGCTTGTTTATACTTCTCAGGGGCCTCTCGAAATATTTTTAAGTTGTGGGCCTCTTATTATCATGATTCAGAACAACCCGGTGGTGCTACGTATGAAGAAGGCTGTAATTCTTTCCGTAATCATCGTTTCGGTTCTTCTCATTCCCCACGTCTCTTCTGCTTCCCAGTCCCCGGGACTTAAAACCAGTGACGTCCTCATATTGCTTCCTGGGGAGGAAACGTCGGACACCATAAGTGCGCTGAACCTCGCAGGTTTAAACTTCACCGCGGTGGTTTACACCGGCTACTCGACAGGGGGGCTTCCGGTGGGATCCCTGAACTTCACGCCCGCTTACACGATCTTCAAGGACTGGAAGGCCGGGGAGGTCCAGGAGATACCGTTCAACGTTTCCCTCTCTCCCGAGGTTTCTCCCGGGATCTACACACTGATTCTGAACTTCAGGGCCATGGCTGAGGATGGGTCTATCCACACCCTGTCCCTTGAGGTTCCCGTGAGGGTGAGCCTCAACCCTGTGGTTCTCAAGTCCGTTGAACTTCGCGTTCTTGAGAGGCCGAAGTCGGGGCTCAATCCATTCAACGGGGAGACCCTTTTGGTCATCGCCCATGTGAAGAACATAGGAAGACACCCGGAAGGCGTCTTGGTTTCATTAAACCTCACCTCACTTGAGAGTGGTGCAGCTGTCTTCCAAAACTCCACGAACCTTGTTATGCCCCCGGGACCAGGGGATGTGGAGTTCAGGGTGCCCTTTGGATGGGACTGGCCTTCTGGGAAATACAACCTCAGCCTCACGGTAGAATCCCTAAGGGGCTCCGAGGGCTTTTGGAAGGTTATAGGCCTCTCCACTGGGATTGACTACATGAACGTCTCCATTGCCCACGACTCCGTTATCAAGGGGAAGCCCCTCAAAGGATATGCCACCATAATCTCTGAGAGGAGCATTGATCTCAATCTCTCCGTCTCGGCTCTGAAAGAGGGCTCCGAAATCTGGAGCTACAAAAACCCCCTGCTTATTAAGCCGGGCACCAACGTTTTTGAGCTGAACCTTCCAACGAACGTTTCCGGTGAGATCACCCTGAAGGCTAGCATCTCCTACGGCCGAAGGGTCCTCGCTAGCTCCACAGCAGAGTACACCGTTCTTGAGTACCCGTACTTTGAGAAGATCTCTGCCTCACCCAGGGGGGACACGCTCCAGGTGAACGTCTCGATAGTGAATCCAAATTCCCTGCCCTTCGACCTCCGCCTCTACTACAACATGAGCGGGGGGAACGCCATTTTGTACTCTGACTCTGAATCTATTGTTGTTGATCCGGGCGAAGAAGAGAAAGAATTCGAGTTCAAAGTTCCCAGGAATACCACAGTAAGCTATACCTTCCTCCTGCTCGGTGAGGATGGAACTGAGTTCGACAGGCGTTCGGGTTCTCTGTTTGTACCTCCCGCCGCACAGCCATCGCCTTCGTCTTCTCCCGTGAATACTAGCGGGGAAGCGGTTGAAGGAGGAGGGGGTGGGAATGACGAAAAGGCTGTCCTTGTAGCAGGTCTGATCTTTATCATCGCTGTTATACTGGCTGGCCTCTTCCTCGGTTCCCGTGGAGAGGAGGGCTATGTAAGCCCGTGGGAGCGGGCTAGAAAGCCCAGAACGAAGCCGAAGCCCAAACGCCGCTCTCCACTCGGCAGGTTCAAGAGGCCAAAGCTCCCGAAGTTCATTGAGAACCGCGAGCTCCCAAGGAAGTTCAGGAGAAGGCCCGTTGCAAAGACGAGGAAGAAAAAGAAGTGACCAAACCTTTTTATCCCTCTTCTTCTAACTTCCGTCAGGCGAGGGGGTCGGGGGCCCTCGGGGTGCTCCCGAGGAAGTTCCGCCCACCGCACCGGGGCCGCGGTGCCGCAAGGCACCCGCCGAGAGGCGGGGCAACGGCGCAGAAACGACACGGCCTCCGGGGGATGTGGATGAAAGCGGCGAAGGGCCCGGCGACGGCGCCCGAGCTAACCCGCAGACGATCCCGGGGGATGCGGTGAAACGGCCGTCCCGCGGGGTGCAAGGCCGAGGAAGGGGCGATGAGTTCCCGGTGTGAGCCCCGTGGTAGGCCGCTCAGTCGAATGCCCCCTTGATACAGAAGGCGGGCTACGGCCCCCTCGCCCTATTCACAACATCGAGCGCAGAAGCGAGAAGTATGAGTCCCCCGCCCAAGACGGTTCTAATCCCCGGAACCTCGCCAAAGACTAAAAAAGCATAGACGACGGCGCTCATTGGGTCTAGGTAGCTCAGCAAAGCTGCCTCGTTCACCTCAACCTCTTTTAGCCCGTCCATGTAGAGGAACAACGCCAGGACCGTGTGAACCAGCACGAGGACGAGAATCGCCCACCAGACTGGATTTCCCGTATTCTGAACGGCCACGAACGGTGCGAGGACGATGGAAGCTATAGCCAGCTGGAGGAGGGTTAAAACCTTCCCATCGACGTCCCTTAGGGATCTGCCGAAGTTCGGAATGAGGGCGTAGAAGAAGGCCGCGATGAGAGCCAGAACTATTCCGGTAAAGTCCCTATTGCCCAGATTTACCTCCTGGCCGCTCATTATGAGTACCAGCCCGAGGAAGGCTAGGCCGATCAGCCCCCACCTCTTCGCGTTCATCTCCTCACCAAGGAAGCGCCACGAAATTAGTGTCGCTATAACTGGGGCCGTGTAATACACGAGGACGGCATTAGCTATGGTCGTGTAGTTGAAGGCTGTGAAGAGAAACGCCCAGTTAAGGCCTAAAGCCGCTCCAAGGGCCAGGAGGGATTTCCACCGCCTTCTGAAGAGTGTGAGGAGATCAGGGAGTTTGTTTCTCTCTAAGATTTCTATTATCCCGACGAGGACGAGGGCTCCAAGGGAAACTCTTGCGAAGGCCACTCCCAGACCTGACAGGCCTGAAAATCTTCCAAAAATTCCTACACTACCCCATATGAGCATGGAAACCGCTATTTTAGCTCGACCGTTCATGTTTCATCCCCGTGCTCTTCTAGCCACAGCTGGTAGGCTTCCTTCACTTCCCTGTGCCTGAACTCTGGAACCGCGTCCTCAAACGGGTTGAAGCGCTTCAGTTTCCGCTCGTCCGGACCTATGTACGTGGTCACCAGTCCAACTTTGGAATGGAGGCTCGATGGAACCCTAAGGATCCTCTTCACGTCTATCGTAACTTTGCCGTCGAAGTACGCCTTCGAGAAAGTACTGGAGAGGGCAAACAGCTTGATCAGTGTTTTATATCCTACGCCCTGGGGAAAAGCTGTGAGGAGGGCGTTTCTGACGAAGCCCTCGTATATCTCCTCCTTTTTTTCGATTATCCTCTCGGCCTGACCCTTTTTGAGGCCGATGTTGAGGAGGTGGTTGGGGCTTGCCCTCTTTATGAAGTACCCAAAGCGGAGTCTGAAAACCCGGAAGTAGCCGGATGAGAGCATCACCTTTCTCTCCCTGAGGTCGTCGAATGTTACCTCCTCAGCGGCGCTTACGTAGGAGAGGATTTTTTCCCTCGCCTTTGCGTCCAGGTCGAGGGCCCAGTCGTCTAGAACCCTGATGTGATACCCCCTTCCCGAATATACCACATGGACGTCTTCAAAGCCGAAGTCCTCCTTTAAAACGATCAGGGTATCGCGCGCGAGCTCCTTCGCGTCCTCAAGGCAGATGGGGCACACCTGCCCGCTGGGATGTTCTCCCTGACAGCGCCTCAGGGGCAGGTCCTTTGCGTCTATGTCGAAGACCAGCTCGGCTCCCAGCCATCCGCTCATCTCCCGGGGGTTCTCGTAGAGGGCGACGCTTGAGAAGATGGCGTAGGGGGCGGTGGCCTTTACGTAGTCCTCAAGATCTCTGATGTCGTGGAACTCGTTCTTCCTGTCGCTCGGTCCCTCACCGGTGTGGTCAAAGCCAAACTCCCTGTTCTCAAGGGTTTCGAGGATGAAATCCGGGAGCCTTTTGGCGCTCCATTCCCTCCGGTAGTACTCCCGCCGTTCCTCTGGCCTCGCCTCCCTGAAGAGTTCACTCATTTTCCTCACCTTTTCCTTCTTTCTTTCCCTCGCCTTTCCTGCGCTCGATATAGAGCCTCTTGAGGTAGTACGTCAGCGGGTTCTTTATCCCCCTGCAGAACCGATCTGGCCTGCAAAGCTCCGGTGCGTTGGCCCGTATCTTATCGCAGTTCGGGGGGAAGTACCATGTAGTGTTCCCGCTGTCCTCTATGCTCGGCTTTTCAGTGAAGCCGAAGCCTAGGTGGTACCAGATGTTCTTTATCTCGTTCGGCTGGTCTTCGAACAGAGGCGGTGAGCAGCGGTTCCCGGCCTCTATTATTAGCGGAAGAATCTCCCTCTCGATGACGCTTAGATCCTTCACGCAATCCTTTATCCTAACGTTTCTTCTCGGTGGGTTTGGACAGATCCTAGCGTAGCTCAGGAAGCTCGTTAAGAGCACGGTTATCGCGTAGTTTCTCAGCCCGCTTCCAACGCCGGACAGGGCCCTTCTAACACAGGGAGGGAACAGGTCAAAGCGGAGCGGCTCGGCACCCACGGACCCAATCGCCTCTATCCTCTCCTTGAACTGCTCCCTCGCCAGTTCGCTCAGCCGTTCGTGGAGCTCCGAGTAGAAACCCGGTAAATCGTCCCTCAGGTCGTAGAGGAGGTTCACGGCCCTCTCGATGTTCCTCTCGAAAGCCTTTCTCCAGAGGCTCAGGACGTCGTCTCTCCGCAGGTACGCCCAGCTGTTCTTTATGTAGATCCCCTTCAAGTTGCCGTCCCAGAGGGGGAGAAAGTGTCTGAGCCACATCTTGTACGCTATCCTTAACTTCTCCCTCTCCTCATCCCCCAGTTCCATGTGCCCGAGCTTTTCCAGGATCAGTCTGTCCCTCTCAGGGATCTCCTTTTCATCCACCCGCTTTACGTTGAGGGAGAGCTCCTCGAGGCTCTGGCTATCCCTGATCCGTCTTAGGTAGATCTCGACGTTTCTGTCCCTTACCAGCTCCATCTCAAATCCGTAGGGGGAAATCGAGAGTGCTCCAAGGAGGGCATAGAACGTCATGAGGTCTTTCCAGTCCTCCATATTTAAGACGTCTTCCGGGGGTTCATCTTTCCAGCTGACCCTCTGGAGGGCTTCCTCAATATCAATGTACTCGGGGATTTTAAGGAGGAAGTCCTCGATTCCACCGAACTCGCTTATTGTTTCCCGGGCCTTCCTGCCGAACGGGTCGAGCATTCCGAGGTACACCTGGGTGATGTTGTGGAAACCGGATAAAACACTTTCGGGGAAAAGCTTAAATATCCATTTCTACCCATCTTTGAGTAAGAGGTGGACAAAAATGATGCTGATCCTTGAGGAGTACTTCAAAAATTACCCGGCCAGGAGGAAGGTGGCTGAGTTTCTCTTTGAGAACGGTCTCTCGGTTAAAAACGGCAAGATATACCTCCGTGATGTGGAGGTGCCAATCAGCGAGCTTGCGCGGGTCATAGGGGTCAACAGGAAGATAATCTATCACACAATCGAGTACATAGAGAAAACCTATCCACTCAAGCTCATCTTCGAGAGGCTGAATCCCCTTCCAAGCCTCATAGACGTCGCCCCCCTGATGGGCTGGGAAGTGCTGGAGATAGAGCTCGACAAGGATTCCTACCTGAAGGGCTTCCACAGGGTTCTCCAGCTCCTCCACGAGCACAGCGTTCCCGTCATGGAAGTCTTCAGCAGGAACCTCCGGGATGAGCCCAGCAAGCTCTACATCGTCATAGACGGCACGCTACCGGTTGAGGCCTTCGTGAGGATCAAGGAAGCGGAGGGCTTTAGAAAGCTGATAATACGCACACCGGAGAAGGACAAAAAGAAGTACGTGTGCGAGTACTGTGAGGTAGAGTACTGCCCCAAGAGGGTTCTCATCGAGCGCCTCAGCCAACGACTCTGAAGCCCTCAAGCCCCTCCGGTTCCTCCCACTTTATCTCCACCCTCGTTACCCTGGCCGAAGACGGCCCCTGGTGCGCCCACCCTATTAGGGCTTCCACCCTCTCCTCGTCCCCTTCTACCACAGCTTCAACGGTTCCGTCCGGCAGATTCCGAACCCATCCGCTTACCCCCAGCTTTCTTGCCTCTCTCTGCATGCTCCATCTGAAGCCAACCCCCTGAACGCGGCCGTAGATTTTAAGGTGGGCCCTTATCCTCTCCATCTCTCATCCCCCTGTTATTACTCCCGCAACCGATTTAAGCTTATCCATCGATCCTTGGATGGTGGGAGCATGGAGGCGGTGTTCGTCTATACAACGTTTCCCGACTGGGAGAGCGCGAGGAGGATAGTTAGGGAGCTTCTTCAGAGAAAGCTAATAGTCTGCGCCAACATGCGTGAACACGAGGCAATGTACTGGTGGGAAGGAAAGATCGAGGAGGGCAAAGAGGTGGGCGCCATCCTCAAGACTGAGGTGAGCAAGTGGAAGGAACTCAGGGAGGCCATAAAGGAGCTCCACCCCTACGAGGTGCCAGTGATAGCGAGGATAGACCTTGACAAACTCAACAGGGAGTACTCGGAATGGATGGGGAAGGTGCTCTTCGAATGATCCGGAAGGTCAAACCTCAGATCCGCGTCCTCGGCTTTGATGACGGCACGTTTTCTTTTTCCTCCAAGCTCGGCCGTGAAAAGACGATCCTCATAGGCGTCCTCATGAAGGGTTCTCAGGAGGTAGTCGGGGTTCTCTCGCGCTGGATAACCGTCGATGGAACCGATGTTACAGATGCGATGGTGGATGCAGTGGTCTCTTCCCGTTTTAAGGATCTTCGCGTGTTAATGCTCAAGGGAATAACCTACGGCGGCTTCAACGTCGTCGATCTTGAGAGGCTTCATGAGGAAACCGGGCTCCCCGTGGTCGTCGTCGTTAGGAAGAAGCCGGATCTGGCGGCAATGGAGAGGGCGCTTAGGAAGCACTTTCCCGACGCGGAGGGTAGGATGCGCCTCCTCAGAAGTGCCCCGCCCCTTGTTGAGATCATTCCTGACAGACTTTACCTTCAGGCGGTTGGGATCGACGAGAGAACTGCCGCGGAGATAGTCCGGGTTACCACAAGAACCGGGCTGATCCCCGAGCCTCTCCGATTGGCACACATGATCGCGAGTGCCGTCATGAGGGGGGAGAGCACGAGGGAGTAGCTTTATAAAATTGGAAGAGTACGGTTCTTGAGCGATGATGGCAACAGGGTAGCTACCGAAGTTGATGTGGAAGCCGTTCCAGTCTGAGCTCACTCACATGGGATTAAAAGCACCGGCATTTTCGCGTCCCTCATGACCCTTTCGGCGGTGCTCCCAAGGAGGAGGTCTTTGATGAAGCTCCTTCCCTTCTTGCCCATGACGATGAGCGTGGCCTTCTTTGCAAGGGCCATTCCGATTATCGCCTGGCTAGCGGTGCCTACTGTTACCTCTATCTCCAGGGGCTTCGAGAAGGCCTTTGATGTTTTTCTGAGGTTTTCTTTGGCCAGCTCTATGTTGTGCTCGAGCTCATCTATCTTCCCGTAGTCGACGGAGTGAATGAGAAGCCCGCTTTCTACGGCCTCTTCAAATTTCTTGATCTCCCGAACGATCCGAAGGGAGCACTTCGAGAAGTCCAGGGCGATAACGGGCCTTTTGAATATCTCCCCGCAGGGGCCAAAGGCAGGCTCAAACTTTCCATCTCCCTTCTCCTTGTACTTGAGGATGAGGACCGGCTTCTTTGAGGTTCTGGCCAGGTTGGATGCCGTGCTCCCCATGAACATTCTCCTCCAGATGTTTTCCCCGGCGCTTGGAATGATGATGAGATCGACGTTTTCCCTGTTCGCGTACTCCGCTATCTCCACTGAGGGTATCCCTATCGGAACGTCCGTTACTATCTCAACTTCCCCTCCAGCGCTCTTCCTCAGCTCCTCTGCGAGCTCGGAGATCTTTTCCCGGTATATCTCTTGAACCGAGAACGCCTCAAAGTCGAGGGCTGTGATGTCTATCACGTGAACGAGGTGAAGCTCTCTGACCCCCAGACGCAGCACGTCGGATATGCAGTTCCTTAGTGCATGAAGTGAGACGTCGGAAAAGTCGGTAGGGTATAGGATCTTTCCAAACATGTGATCACCCCAGTATTAGTTTGTACTCCAGTGTTTATTATAGTTGCCCATGAATTGGAAAGGATTATAACGCTCAGGCCGGAGTTTTATCGGTGATGTCAATGGTTAAGAGGGTTCACATATTCGACTGGCATAAGGAGCACGCTAAGAAGGTTGAGGAGTTCGCCGGCTGGGAGATGCCCATATGGTACTCCAGCATAAAGGAGGAGCATTTAGCGGTTAGGAACGGCGTCGGAATCTTCGACGTCTCCCACATGGGAGAGTTCATCTTCCGCGGTAAGGACGCCCTTGAGTTCCTCCAGTATGTAACAACCAACGACATAAGCAAGCCGCCCGCGATAAGCGGAACCTACACACTAGTTCTCAACGAGAGGGGTGCCGTAAAGGACGAGACCCTCGTCTTCAACATGGGTAACGACACCTACATGATGGTCTGCGACAGCGATGCATTTGAGAAGCTCGAGGCCTGGTTCAACGCCATCAAAGGCGGAATAGAGAAGTTCGGCGACCTCGACCTTGAGATAGAGAACAAGACCTACGACATGGCGATGTTCTCAATCCAGGGACCGAAGGCTAGAGATTTAGCCAAGGAGCTCTTTGGAATCGACATCAACGACCTCTGGTGGTTCCAGGCCAAGGAGGTCGAGCTCGACGGCATAAAGATGCTCCTCTCAAGGAGCGGCTATACCGGCGAGAACGGCTGGGAGGTTTACTTTGAGGATGCCAACCCCTACCACCCGGATGAGAGCAAGCGCGGAAAGCCTGAGAAGGCCCTCCACGTCTGGGAGACCATCCTTGAGGCCGGCGAAAAGTACGGCATAAAGCCGGCCGGACTTGGGGCTAGAGACACCCTCAGGCTTGAGGCCGGCTACACCCTCTACGGCAACGAGACCAAGGAGAAGCAGCTCCTCAGCACGGACATCGACGAGGTGACACCGCTCCAGGCCAACCTCGACTTCGCCCTCTTCTGGGACAAGGAGTTCATAGGCAAGGAAGCTTTGCTGAAGCAGAGGGAGCGCGGACTGCCCAGCAAGATGGTGCACTTCAAGATGGTTGACAAGGGCATCCCGAGGGAGGGCTACAAGGTCTATGCCAACGGTGAGCTCATCGGTGAGGTTACCAGCGGAACCCTCTCACCGCTCCTCGGCATAGGTATCGGAATAGCCTTCGTTAAGCCGGAATACGCCAAGCCGGGCGTCGAGATAGAGGTCGAGATAAGGGGCAAGTCCAAGAAGGCCGTTACCGTTGCGCCGCCCTTCTATGACCCCAAGAAGTACGGCGCCTTCAGGGAGGAGTGAGTTCCCCTTTTTCTTTCTCTCTATAACTCAATTCCCGAGGTAATGGGGGCGTTACTTGGTAACGGGGGCATAACCAAATTTTATTTGGGGACTCAAACAATTGGTTTTTAAGCCGCGGCTCCCTTCAGTCTCCATGTCCAAGAAGCACGCCGTTGGTGCGGTACTCCTCTGGTCAACGGTTGCCTCTGCCTTCAAGGTCTCGCTTAGATATTTAACCCCATTCCAGCTTCTATTCTACGCTTCCCTGACTTCACTCATCCTGTTCGGGGTTCTGTACTCTCGCGAGTTCTCCCCCAGAAAAGAGAACCTCCGCTCGGCCTACCTTGGCCTGATAAACCCCTTCCTCTACTACACTGTTCTCTTCTCGGCCTACGACCGCCTTCCGGCCCAGGAAGCGCAGGCTTTAAACTACACGTGGCCCCTCATGCTCGTCCTCCTCTCAATCCCCCTTCTCGGGAGAAAACCAAGGATGAGAACAGTGCTGGGCCTTTTCATAGGCTTCCTCGGAGCTATAGTCGTGGCCACCAAGGGAAACCTGACTGGTTTGAACTTCTCCGACCCCCTCGGTGTGATCCTTGGCCTCGGAAGTGCAGTGATATGGGCCTCTTACTGGCTCCTCAACCTCAGGGACGAAAGGCCGCTCGTAGAGAAGATGTTCTGGAACTTCCTCTTCGGGTTCGCCTGCGTCTCCGGTCTCCTCTTATTTTCGGGCGAATTCGTCGTTCCTCCCCTTGAGGGTCTTGCCGGTGCTATTTATGTCGGCCTCTTTGAGATGGGCGTCACTTTCCTCCTCTGGTACCGGGCAGTAGAGGGTGACATGGCCTTCGCCTCTAATTTAGCATACCTCGTTCCCTTTCTGAGCCTCCTCTTCATCTCTATAGTCGTCGGGGAGAGGATAGTCCCAGCTACCGTTCTGGGGCTGGCGATGATAGTTGGTGGGATAATCATCGGGCGGGAAAACGGGAGAGGGCCTGCTAGACGGGACCATGAACTTTGATCAAACTCAACGGGACTATCGTCCCGTACGTTAAAGCTTACCCTTAATGTCACACAGATAATTTTGGAGTGTGGGGCGCTGGTTCCCCGATAGTTTTAAGAAAAACAGGGTTATGGGACCGGGCTACTTCGAGAATTTTAGAGGAAGCTTTTTCCAAAAGCTTGACCAAAAGTTTGTAGCTCCCCTAAGAAAAAAAGCTGTATACGGGGATTTTACACTATAAGTGCCCATTTTCAGAGGAGAACACGTTAAATCTGGACTCCTGAAAAAAGTTTATCATTCTTTGACGCCCTCAGGGCGTCGATTTTTAGAGTTAAACTGCCCCAAGGGAGCACTTTAAGAGTTCTCACATTCAAGTGGCCCCGTCAATGAGAAAATCACATTGAATTTGCCTTTTAGAAAGAGCTACAAACTTTGATGAAACTTTGCGAAGGCAAAGTTTCTGTGGTGGGCCCGCGGGGCTTCGAACCCCGGACCTCCCGCTTATCAGGCGGGCGCTCTGACCAGGCTGAGCCACGGGCCCGCGAGAAAGGTTCTGGTGCCCCGGCCGGGATTTGAACCCGGGTCGCGGGATCGAGAGTCCCGCATGATTGGCCGGGCTACACCACCGGGGCGCGTCCGAAATTAGGGAGTGGGGAGGGTTTAAAAACTTTTCGGCTTTTTCCAGAGCACAACAATCCCAAGGCCAGTTGCGGTGTGGGCGAGGCTCCATCCCATTCCAACCCCTGCTATGCCGTACCTCCCCAGGAGAAGGTATCCGATAAGGAGGAAGAGCCCACCGCGGAGGACGTTGAGAATGGAGATATAAACCGGTTTCTTTTCCACGGTGAGCTTTGCCAGCCCAACGTAGGTGACCCCTGCGGGCCCTATTCCCAGTGCCACCGCTTTAAGCATGTCCATGGCCCTGGTGTATCCCTCTCCAAAGAGCAGGAGGGCGTAGTTCCCAAAGAGCCATATTCCCACCACCGAGGCGCCCCAGTAAATCAGAATCAGCAGAAGGGCCTCTCTGAACTTTTGACCTGTTCTCTCCTCCCGGAGGAGAATCGTGCTAAGGGCGGTGATGGGCACCAGGATGATGTTCCCAAGGGTGAATCCGACGTAGTAGTATCCGGTCCACTCCCTTCCAAGCTCGACCAGGATTATTGTTGGCATGAGGTAAACGGGGAGGAGGTTGACGATGTTCCCGATGTAGTTGCTCAGGGAGACCCCGAAGCTTGCCCTGAGGAATTCCCTATCAAGACACGGGACGATGTGGCTCCTGAGCTTTCTCCATCCGTGGGAGAGTCCAAGTACAAGCCCGAACCCGAAGGATCCCAAAAGGCCGGGAGCCCCTAGGGATCTCATCAGCGGAACCGGAATAACCCTCAGTCCGTAAGCTAAGCTCATCTCAACGTAAGTTCTCGTTTTTCCCGATGCCACTGAGAGGTATCCTAGAACGTTGTAAAGTGCCCCTGCTGCTGCAGTTGCCAGCAGGAGCCCAAAAAAGCTCGGTTCTCTCCCCAGGGCTTTGCCGGGGTTCAGAATCCCGTAGACCCCTGTTAGGACGAGCGAAAGCGCGGTCATTATGATTAATGTCGTCCCGGCTCCTCTTCCGTTGAACTCGCCGTAAAAGCGGATGAGGCCAACGTTGAGGCCGAGGGTCGAGACTGCGAAGGCCAGGTTCAGGAAGGATATCACCGCTGAGGCTGTTCCAATATCCCCAGCCGAGTAGAACCTTGAGGCAGCCCACCAGAATATCAAGCCCGTTATCGCGCTTATCAGGGTCGCGGTGGTTAGGTGGAGAGTGGGCCGGGCGAGGTCCCTCAGCTCCACCCGCCAGACCTCCTGAAGACACCCCTGTCGAGTATGATGCTCCCCTTTAGGTAGGTGTACCTTATGACGTCCCCGGGTACTGTCTCTGGAACCCGGAACTCGCTGAGGCCTGAGACGTTGTACTCCCGGTAGAATACTCTCTTCCCCGAGTCAGTGTAGCCGTATATTCTCAGTCTGTCTCCGGTCGCGTTTGTGAAGCGCAGAACGAGTCCGTTGGACCTGTCGAGGACAACGTTGGGGTGGAGGAGCTGGAATATCTTCACCCTTCCCCCGTCTGAATAGACAAGCCTGTACTCCTTGGAGTACTCTGAGGTGAACATGAGCCTAGCAAAGGGCGTTGAAAACGTCCTGCCGTCCATTAGAACCGCGTAGCCGTACTTGAGATTAACGTACAGGTACGCGTTTCCGGCCTTCTTTCCGGTTACGTTGGCCCGGAAAGGTTTGTCCCCGCTCTCTATCCAGACCTCTTCGGGGATAAAAGTGTTGCCCTTCACGTTTACAAGAACGCTCCATGTCCCGTTTTCTGCCTTCCTCACGCCCACCTGATACGGCCCATTGGCGAAGATCACGGCATCCCCGTAAACCCCGCTGGGGAACAGGGGTATCAGAACGTATTCGCTTCCCGTGTACCCCGCCGTCGATTTGACGGAGCCCCATTTGAGGATCGTGTCAAAGGAAACAGTAACGTAGTCAACCCCCAGTTCGAGCAGCTCCTCCCTGGAGGCATTCCCGAGGTAGAATCTCGATACCAGCTTGCTAGGTGTCCCCTGAGCCACCGCCGCCCTGTGAGCGAAGTAGGTGACCCAGTGGCCGTGATCCCACCAAGTTAAGACGATGTCGTTCTCGTTCGAGATCCCCTTAAGATAGATCAGCGCGCTGGCCCAGTTTTCATCAACTATTGGCTTGACATCGGCCGCTGCCTTAACCCCATGGTAGCCGCCCAAGATTACCAGGACTATGATGAGAGCGACCCCTGCCTTTTTCATGTTCCATCTTCCTGTTAACTCAACGAGCTCACTCGCCCCGATTCCAGCCGCCAGCGACACTCCGAGGGACCCTATGAACAGGAATCGCGTCCAGTAGAACGCCAGTGCTATTAGTGGAGCTGAAACTCCCAGGATGAACGCATCGCGGACGCGGAAGTGCCTGAAGGAGAGGAGGTAGAAGGGGAGAAACGCCAGAAACGCATGGTAGGCCATCTTGATGTCCCACCAGCCGGGTCTGGACATCTCCGCCGTGGCTGCGCTTCCGAAGGAGCTTAATCCTGCGGAGAGTATCTCCATCGTTCCACCGTATTTCCAGAGAATCGCCACGAAGATGACTGTGACCAGGGCAACAACCCCTATGGTGCCAGTTCTGCGCGTTCCCTCCGGAAGCCTGGACCTGACCGCCCAGAGAGAAGCCGTGAGGGCCAGAGTTAGGGGCACGAGAACGAGCAGGTGAAGTGTTAGGTAGACGTCCTCTAAGGGGCCCGGGCTCAGGCCGGTTATGGATCTCAGCTGTTCCCCCTGCCAGTTCTGGATCCAGAACATTCCGAAGCCGAAGACGTGTCCCAGCGCTGAAGCCATCAGTGCACCGACGGCGGTCGATGCCGCGGTGAGCGTGGAATCCCCAAAGTAGCCCCCGCGGAAGAGGGA
Source organism: Thermococcus profundus (assembly GCF_002214585.1). NCBI lineage: Archaea > Methanobacteriati > Methanobacteriota > Thermococci > Thermococcales > Thermococcaceae > Thermococcus > Thermococcus profundus. Next base: position 1,953,298 of record NZ_CP014862.1, on the reverse strand, counting down.
ATATGCGGCCAGTGCTATTGAAACCAAGAGGGGTAGCGCGAGAACCACGTAGTAGGCGCTCCAGAAGGCACTTGAGAACCCTGCCACCAGTCCCGCCGTCAGGTAGATGAAGACCTTTCTTCTATCTTCTTTCTCATTCAATCCGTAGCCCATCAAAACCAGGGTTGCCGAGTACCAGAAGAGCGCGTAGTTATCTCCCCTGTAGTAACTTGACATGGAGCGGAAGACGTGACCAAATGAGAGCGCCAGGATGAGAGCTGAGAGGGATGCCTCCTTCCACGAGTACAGTTTTTTCATCATGTAATAGACGAGCAGCACAGTTAGGGCTCCTAATATGGGGGGCGTCAGTTTGAAAGCTCCTTCGATTGAGAGGCCGAAGGGATTCCCAATCCTGTAGATCGAGTAGGGTGTCAGCCACATTCCCTTTGGGTGGAAGTGGTTTATCAGAAAGCCCCACGGGCCGAGGGCGTAGGGAAAGTAGTTGACCCACCCGTGCTGGGAGGCGTACTCAAGGTACGCGAGGTGAAAGTATGGGTCGTAGCCGACGAGGTATTTGAGTCTGTAGGGTATGAGCCTTATTGTGAGTGCCATGAGGAATATCAGGAACGGGATAAGCCTCTTGCTCCATCCGGGAAATTGCGGTGATTTGATCATCCTTTTTGGGGTATCCCCGGCATCGGTCTTTTTCTTTTTTCTGCCCATCTGTGCCACCCATTCGAGTTAACCTCATCCCTATAAATATTAAGGGTAAACGATTTATACTTTGGCATCCTCATCCCTTATTGTTTAAGCGTGGGGGATGGATCATGGAAAAAGGAACCAAGGTGTGGCTCAGCATCTTAACTGTTCTTGTGATCCTGCTCCTCGTCGTGGATCTGGGGGCGGTTATGTTCGCAATGAAGCTCAAGGGAAAAGCATCCTCTGCCGTTGACGACGCCATAAGTTCCCTGGAGGACATGAAGGGGAAGACCTTTGAGGTCAAGGTTCCGGTTCACAAGACTGTCAAAGTTCCCATCAACACGACGGTGGACGTTCACGTTTCCAAGGTGTTCCAAGTGCACATCAACAAGACGGTCGAGGTCTCCGTGGACAAGACGTTTAAGGTGAACCTTACCGACACCGTTGACGTTCCGATAAGCCAGGAGGTCAGCTTCAACGTTCCCATTGATCAAGTCGTTGACGTGCCGATAAACACCGTGACCCGCGTCCACATAGTACAGACCGTCAACACCACAGCCTACAACGCCGAAAAGAACCTCACCCTCAACGTCACGGTTCCTATAGATAAGTGGGTTGACGTCCCCATAAACACTACTGTGAAGACGCACATCAAGACCACCGTGCCCGTCACCACCACCCTCGACACCACAGTTGAGGTTCCCATCGACACCACCGTTGACGTCCCGTTCAGGGACACCCTAAGCGTTCCAGTGGATACAGTGGTTGACGTTCCCTTCGATGACGTCATCCAGGTGCCCATAAACGAGGAGCTTGAGGTTCCCATAGACATGGAGTTCACGGTTAACCTTACAGCGAGCGATCTTGGACTGGACTCGATGATAGACCAGGCCATAGACATGCTGAAGCAGATGAAGTCCGGGCTCGGGTAGCTCCGTTAAATCTAAAAGCCTCTTTTTCTATTTTCACCGGTGCGGCCCATGGACGTGTCAGTGGTTCTGCCGACGATGAACGAGGAGGAGGCCATACAAACTGTTCTGCCCCGGATAAAAGCGGTGCTCGATAGAACCGGCCTTAGGTATGAGATTATAGTCGTTGACAGGAGCACCGATAAAACTCCCCAGATCGCCAGGGAGCTCGGGGCGGTTGTTATAAGGCAGAGGGGCAGAGGCTACGGCGATGCGTACCTTGAGGGTTTTAGGGCCGCTAGGGGAAGGTTCATCCTCATGATGGATCCCGATGGGAGCTACGATCCAGAGGACATACCTGCGCTCCTCGAACCCCTGCTGAAGGATGAAGCCGATCTCGTCATGGGCAACCGTCTGAAGGGTGAGATGGACGAGGGGGCGATGCCGTGGCTTCACAGGAAGATCGGCAACCCCCTTCTCACGTGGATCCTCAACTTCTTCTTCAAAGCCGGCATCTCCGATGCCCACTGCGGCATGAGGGCGATAAGAAGGGACGCCCTTGAAAAGTTGCCCCTCAAATGCAGGGGCATGGAATTCGCCAGCGAGATGGTGATCGAAGCGGCGAAGCACGGGCTCAGGATAAAGGAGGTGCCGATAAGGTACCACCGCAGGATCGGTGAATCAAAGCTGAGCTCTTTTAGGGACGGCTGGAGGCACCTCCGCCTCATGCTCCTCTACTCCCCAACGTACCTCTTCTTCCTTCCGGGCCTTTTCCTCCTTCTGCTGGGTCTGTTTCTCATGGGCTACACCTACTTCTTTGAGCCGATAAGGCTCCACACCCTCATCTTGGGCTCCCTTCTGGTAATCTCTGGAACCCAGATTCTCGGCTTTGGGGTCTCTGCGAAGGTCTACGCCGTCAAAGAGGGCTTTGAAAGGCCCGATAGGATAACTCGCTTCTTCATGCGCTACTCCATCCTTGAGGAGGGCCTTCTCCTTGGGGGTCTGATGTTCCTCATCGGCCTCGCCTTGGGGCTTAAGCTCTTCCTCCAGTGGAGGGCGACCGGCTACGGCGCGCTCTTCCACATAAGGGAGGCAGTGCTCATCCTTACACTCATAACCCTAGGACTTCAGGTTATCTTCTTCTCGTTCTTCATAAGCGTCTACATGCTCAAGGAGGGCTGAGGTTGAGGATCCTCCTGCTGGCTCCCTACTTTCCACCCGAGGGCGGCGGCCTCGAAAGCTATGCTTCGGCAATGGCGGAGGATCTTTCGAAGGAGCACGAGGTCCGGATCATCTGCATGAGCAGAAGGAGATCCTCCCGCGAGAGAGTCCGCGTTGGGGACTCTGTTCTTCCCGTGGAAAGGGTCAAAGCTGGTTTTGTCATCTCCAACACACCCCTGAGCTTGAGGTTCGTTCTCAGGGTAATCTCAACTGTGAAGTCGTGGAATCCGGACCTGATAATAGCCCACACGCCGGTTCCTTCTGCTGCGGATGCCGGCGCTCTGGCTTCCCTCCTCTTTGGCGTTCCCCTCCTCATTGTTTATCACACGGTTGGACTAAAGAAGGGTTCTGCAACCGATGTCCTGGCTTCTCTGTACTCGAGGACCCTTGAGAGATTCGTCCTCTCCCGGGCAAAACGGATAGTGTCCGTCTCGCCTGCAGTTAGAGATTCCCTTCAGCAGAAGGGATTCCGCTCTACCGTGGTCCTCCCCAGACCTAAATCTAAACTCGTTAAATTGGATAATCCTATGGGAAAAGAGAAGGTCATTCTTTTTGTCGGCCAGCTTTCCAGATACCACAGCTTCAAGAACTTCGACCTTCTTTTGAGGGCCTTTTCCGAGGTCTCCCCGAGACATCCTGATTGGGAGCTCTGGGTCGTCGGCGGAGGCGACCTGCTTGATCACTACCGCTCTCTCTCGGAAAGGCTTGGGATCTCGGGGAGGGTTCGCTTCTTTGGTCAGGTGGCGGATCCAAAGGAGCTTGCCGCGATCTATGGAAAAGCCACGATCCTTGTCCTTCCGTCTTCCTTCGAGTCCTTCGGGTTGGTCGTGGTTGAGGGGCTGATTTTTGATGCCGTTCCGGTGGTTTCATCCGCCATTGCCCCCAACTTCACCACTCTAGGGTTGGAGGATGGAAAGGGCCTCATAACCCTACGACAAAAAGCGGAACTCTCCTCGATGTTAGACGAGCTACTTTCTGATCCGAAAGCCTTAAAAAAGGTTTTTAGGAGGAGTATTAAAGACGGCATACTAAAAAGGCTGTCCTGTGGGTCTAAGTGGGCCAGGCTTCTTCAAGACCCTAATCTTTTGGAAAAATTTTGAAGATAATGGGCGTTTTCTTATGAAATTAGCTTTTGTGCCTTCAATTATTAAATAATGCTCGGTAATCGGGCGAAAGGTTTATATTTCTTCGCCTGCTTATATGGTATTGGCCTTCCATGAGGCCGGCCTCAAAGTGTGGCAAAAAAGGAAGGTAGGTGAAGTAGTATGAATAAGCGCAGGAAAGCGCAGACCTTTAGTTTGTTGTTGGTATTTTTAATGGTGGCTTCAGTGCTTCCAGGGACGTTCTTTAAGCCAGTGAACGCAGCGCCTCAAATTCAGATTGAGAGCACTGACTTTTACCTGGGAGCATTTGGCAGCAACCAGGTTTCAAACCCCTTCGTGGGGTATCCAGCGAACCTCTCAGTGAATGTCAGCGGTGACTACAACTACAACTTCCAGGTTCTTGTTTACTACAACGAGTCAGGTCAGCTCGTCCTTAAGACCCAGAGCGGCCTTATCAACCTCGGTGACGACCTCTGGGAGGTTGTTAACCTCACCCTCCCTGAGATCCCGAAGAACGCCTCCGAGGTCATAGTTTCGGCTCAGGTTATCGCAATAATTGGTGGAGAGATCTCAGTCGCTTACGAGACCACCAAGCACATCCCCGTTAAGGAGAGCCCGGTTGAGGACTACAACGACATCAACATCGTCAGCAGCGTCCCCTACTGGGACGGATCCGCCTGGCAGAACAACGCCGCATTCAAGAACATACCGTTCAACCTCACCCTGCAGGTTGACTTCAACGACACCCTCGTGGCTGGCTACGGCTCACTCCTCCCGAACGAGACCGAGCTCAAGGCATACCTCTACGCTGGTTCAGACAAGATAGCCACTGGTGTAGTTAACACCACACTCGCCGTTTCTCCGAACGACTACTTCATTAACTTCACGAACGTTAAGAGCACAAACATAAGCTACCTGACCCTCGTCCTCGAGGACACCAAGCACGGCCTTACCTACACCATACCGCTCAACGAGACTGGAAAGGTTGTTGAGGTTCACAACTGGTGGCTCAACGTTACCTCCGCTATAAGCGGAAGCTGGGACAACTCCCTCGGAAACACCGCGGTCGTTAAGTTTGCCCCGTTCAACGTGACCTTCACTATAACCTCAAACAGCTCCCTCGGTAAACTCGGTCTCGATGCAACTGGAACCTTCCAGCTCGAGGGAGCATCCGAAGCGACCCCGATGAGCGGCACATTCAACCTTACCGACGGTACCAACACCACCACGATCTACAACGTCTCCGCCGACCCGCTCGTGGTCACATTCAGCCTGCCAGACTACGGCGTCAGCAGGACCGTTACCATAAACGTCTACGACTGGCAGATCAACGTTGACGCTGACATATACATCTACGACAACACCTCGAACACCCTCACCTCAAGTGACTATGGCTACGGATTCTACAAGGACATCCCAGCAACCATGCTCGTCAAGTTCAACTACACCAACTCGACCCTCCCAGGTCACCTCGTTCTTATAAACAGCACCGCAACCGTTGAGGTCTACTACGGTGACGACCTCATATGGGTTAACAACTCGGTTCCGGTCGTTAACGGCCAGGGTCAGATCTTCGTCAACCTCACCAACGTCAGCTTCGTTGCTCACGACGCCACCAAGAAGATAAGGGTCGTCGTTAAGGACAACAACTATGCCAAGTGGGGCGACAAGAAGATCAACGTCTACGACTGGGGCATCAACGCCTGGCACGACTATTATTACATCTACACCTTCGGTAAGCCTCCGGCGACCAACCACTTCTACGTCGACATACCGGCTAACTTCACGTTCTGGGTGAACTTTGAGAAGGCCGTAGTGACCACAGTGCCCATTTACGATGACTGCGGCTGTGTTATTGGTTACAAGAACGTTACCTACCTTTCAGGGGACCTCCCGTTCGTCCCGCAGACCCAGCTCAACGTCACCGTCAGCGGTCCGGGCTTCACCAAGAGCTACCTCCTCAACGTTACGGACGTTCTTGACCTCTACGCCATATCCGAGCTCATCAAGTTCAATGCCGAAGGAAAAGTCAAGGTTACCATCACCGACACCGTCTACGGAAGGAGCGACATCTTCTACATCTACGTCGCCCCGATTGAGAGCGACTTCGGTGCTCACACCGTCTACAACCTCGGAAACAACCTCGCCCACTGCACTCACATCAACTCAGGTCAGTTCGTTGACCACATCCCGGCCAACCTCACCTACGACATTGAGGTTGACTTCCCGATCGACGAGGCCTACGTCAACGTCACCTTCACCGGCCCGGATGGAACAGTTTACGGCCCGTTCGAGTACTATGTGAACACCACCAACGGCGGTCTTACCAGCGGTTCGATCTCCTACGTCCACCTCAACGTCAGCGACTTCATGCAGTTCAACAAGAGCGGCTATGTAAAGGCTGAGTGGACCATGCTCATCTTCGCCAACGGCAGCACCTACAACACCACAATAAGCGGCTACGACAAGCACGCCATTTTCGTCCAGGACTGGCCGAACGTTGATGCCTATGTTCACTACAACGTCTTCTACATCGGAGTGATGGACGACCTCCACGTCTTCGGCGAGGACTCCTTCCCGTTCCCGGTCAACGCCAACCTCAGCGTCCACGTCACCGGTCCGAACTACGACAAGTGGATCAACGAGACATTCACCTACGAGGACGTCTGCTCTGACGGTCCGGACTTCAATGACATGTTTAACGAGATCCTCGAGGACCTCCAGTTCAACGAGACCGGCTACGTCACCGTTGACTGGAGCATAACCTACTGGGACGATACTCTCAACATCAGCCCGTTCACCTACGCCGGCGTTGAGAAGTTCCCGGTTAAGAAGTGGTACGTCTCAGCCGAGCCCACGCCTGACAGCCTCACCGTCGGCCAGGATGCCATCATCGGCGTTAACATCGGCGTCTACCCGGACGACAGCAGGCTTAGGTACAGGACCTACAACGTCACCATCGAGCTTCCGAACGGCCAGAAGTTCTGGAAGCTGGCCACCGGCGACTACAGGAAGGACTTCGACGTCTACTTCGAGATACCGGGTGAGGACATAACCGTTCCTGGTGTCGCCAAGATAACCGTCAGCGACGTTGGTAGCGACGGCCTCGTTAAGACCGTCCAGTACATCCCGGTCTTCCCGAACATCGAGTACAACAAGAAGTACATCGACGTCAAGGTCACCCCTGACGAGATCTACCAGTACCAGACCGGCACCTACACGATTGACCTCCAGTACATGGGCGTTAGCGGCAACGTCATCTACCCGATCGACGCCGACAGCATGGTCAACGTGACCGTCTACGTCGGCGGCGAGATCGCCTACAGCCAGATAGTCCCGATGCACAACAACAACGGCCACGCCACGATAACCGGCATTAAGCTCGACGCCACCGGCCCGATAACAGTTGAGGTCAAGGACCTCACCGACCCGACCATCGCTGGCGTTGCCACCGTCAACGTCAAGCCGTGGAAGGTCGACGTCACCTTCGAGCCGGAGAAGGTCTACAAGTACATCCCTGTCAACCTCAGCGTCGTGGCCACCCCGAACGTCACCGCCATCAGCCCGGACGACCTTGAGATCTACGTCAACGGCGAGCTCTACACCGAGTCCTTCCCGGAGGTTGTCCTAACTGAGGACACCAACTACACCGTCACTGTCTACTACGTCAGCGACCTCGGCAACAAGTACCTCATGTACAACGAGACCTACACCGTCGACGTCCTTGACTGGGGTATCGAGGTTGACACTCACCCGCTCTACGTCCACCCGCAGTTCGAGAACAGCCTGGTCTTCCCGTTCACCTATGTTGACGAGAACGGTGACACCGTCCCGTTCACCGGAACCGCTAACGTCACCCTCGTCCTTCCGGACGGACAGAACTTCACCGGAACCTTCGACGTTGTCAACGGTGAGGGAACCATCGACTTCGGCAAGACAGTCATCAACCAGACCGGAAACGCCACCCTGACCGTCGTCCAGGTCATCGGCGCCTACAACGTCACCAAGACCGTCAAGATCCCGGTCGACGAGCTCGTCAAGATCGTGAAGGTTGAGCCCACCACGATCTACGCAGGCATCCCAACCGAGGTCAAGGTCTACGTCCACTCCGGTGCCAACGACTACGAGAACATCACCGTCACCCTTGACGGAACCGAGCTGACCTACATCGGCGACGGAGTCTACGCTGCCGACGTCACTCTCGAGGCTGGAAACTACACCATCACCGTCTATGACGCCGTCTACAACGTCACCGATACTGAGGACATCACCGTTGAGGGCTGGCACCTCGTCATGAGTGCTGACCCGGACAGCTTCCCGGCCGCAACGCTCAGGACCATAACCATCACCGTCAAGGCCGTCCTTGACAGGAACGAGTCAATCACTGCCCAGATCGACGACACCTTCACCGGTGAGGCCGTCTTCAACAACACCGACCTCTACCCGATCAAGACCAGCTTCACCGTTGAGATGACCAATGGTGTTGGCTCAACCAACATTCAGCTCTACGCTCCGGACATCGGAAAGTACTTCATCTCCGGCGAGGACAAGTACGGCAAGACCGCAGAGCTTGAGCTTCCGGTCACCGAGCCTGACATGAGCAAGCTCGCTTGGGTCTACACCAGCATCAAGAAGGAGGGCAGCCTTGAGTCACCGAACGAGACCACCGTCATCTACGTCGCCTTCAACAACAGGGAAGGCCCGTACGTCCCGGCCTACGACTTCGTCAACCACAAGCAGGTCGTCGGAACCACCGAAGCAGTCTTCCCGCTCGCTCCGGTCGAGGAGTTCAAGCTCTACGTCATAGCCGTTCCGCTTGAGATCGCCAAGGACGTGCCGGTCATCGAGGACATCTCAACCTTCGCTAAGACCTGGAACGTCACCAAGATCTACAAGAACGTCACCCCGGAGGTCGAGCAGATCGATCAGACCACCTGGAGCATAACCGTCAACGTCGACGGAAACATAACGACCTTCACATACACCTACAAGCCGCCCATGGCTCCGGGTGCCATCCCGATCGAGCCGCAGGCCTCATCAGTCTGGGGCAATGCCATCTACACTAAGGTCACCAAGGAGATAGCTCAGGTCACTCCGCTCGAGGGCTTCAGCGAGATCATCCAGCTCACCCCGACCCTTGAGATCGAGCGCGTCACAGACATGGACATCCAGCCAGCCAAGGAGGGATCCTACTTCGACTTCAAGGCCATCCTCTATGTCGAGAACGCCAAGGACCAGTTCGACCAGCAGTTCCAGGAGAAGATAGTACCGCAGATCCAGGCCTGGACATTCCTCACCGACGATGAGAAGGAGAACCTCATCAACGAGATTTACGCCATGGCCGGCAACATCAGCGCCGCCAACGGTCCGCTCGCCAACAAGCTCCTCCAGTTCAACGTCGACAGCGACATAGCCTACGTCGAGCCAACCAACGCCACGACCGACGAGAACGGTATTGCCACCTTCAAGGTCTACTCAGCTGCCAAGACCGGCATGACCCCGGACGAACTCCTCACCCTCATGGGCGACGTCAACGTCTACGCCACCTACGACGGCATCATGAGCAACGTCGAGACCGTTAGGTTCGGCGGAATCGGTAGCGTCGCTGGTATCGTCATGGACGAGAACAACAACCCGGTCGCTGGAGTCAAGGTAGTCGTCTACACCTTCAACGGAACCGAGTGGGTCCCGGCCGTTGACTACGCTGGCAACGAGCTCAGCGTTACAACCGACGCCCACGGCCACTACGAGATCGACGGTATACCGGCCCTCCCGCCGCTCAGCGTCTACAGGGTCGTTGCCTTCATGGGCAACACCCCGGCTGGATTCGCGGAGGTCGGAGTCTCACCGTTCCAGACCTCACCGGCCAACATAGTCGTCGGATACACCGAGGCCCCGCAGGGACTCGCCGCCTTCGTCCACGACGTCCAGACCGGCAACGCTAAGATCGTCCTTGGTGAGAACGCCCTCACCTCAGTCGACTACCAGGCAATGTCGTTCATCTTCGACCTCGTTGGTGTCAAGCCGACCTACACTCCGAGCACCCTCAGCATCGAGAGTGGCGATGTCATCATAGCGGTCGGCGGTCCTGAGGCCAACAGCATAACCGCCCAGTACCAGGAGATCGCTCCGGTCAAGATGGTCACCGAGAACGGCACCATCAGCATCGTCGTCGACAACGAGACCGTTGCCAACTGGACCGCTCCGGCGGTCTGGTGGAACGTCAGCAAGGGCTACTGGGTCATCCAGAAGGTCGTTGACCCGGACACCGGCGCCACGGTCTACATGATCTACGGTACCGACGCCGACAGCACTTGGGCTGCCGCCTACTACTTCAGCCAGCACTTCAGCGAGCTCCACGGCAACTACGTCGTTGGCTACTGGGAGGAGACCGACGGCCTCATCTACAGCCCGGCGTTCCTCCAGTTTGCCAGCGACGACAACAACGGCTTCAGCCCAGGCGACAACATTGGAGTAATAATAGAGGGCTGATGCCCTCTCTCCAAACTTTTCTTTTCTATTGATTTTATTGAATTCTGCCGGTGGTGCTCTTGATCTCCTCCAATAAAATACGTTCAGTTTTGTTCGCTCTCATCTTTGCTCTCATCTTTGCTCTCATCTGGCTCTTCATAAGGTTCAGCTTTGGGAGAATCACCACAACCTTCGACGAGGCGTACTACATCTCAACGGTTAAAATTGGAGGCGTCTACTCTGGACTTCTAACCCCCTACCTTTTGAGGCTTCTTAATTCAGTACTTCAAAATCCTGTCTGGACCCTTCTCCTGACTTCGTTCGTTTTCTTTATCCTGTACCCGTTTCTCCTCCTCGGCTTCCACAGGAGGTTCAGCACCTACAAAGGTTCTGTGGTTGGCTTCTTCCTGGCCCTTCTTCTCAGCAGTCACTACCTCTGGTCTTCTAACGAGGTCAGGCCTCAGAGAATTGGGCTCTTGGTTGGTCTCTGGGTTCTCCTTCTTTACACTGGTATTTTCCACGATAGGGAAAACCCCGCTCGGCGGAACTTGTACCTAGTGATGACGGCAGTTGGCTGGATCATCCTGGCCCTTTCTCACGTTCTCTCCCTTGTCATAGTTGTGGCTCTGGTCTGGTTTCTCTCTCTTCTAGATCTCCTCAGGAGCGCGGACATTAAGACCTACCTTCTTCTGATGCTTCCCTCTACCTCAGCCCCGATTATTGTTCTGCTCCTGCCCCAGTATGATATGACCCTCTTCTCCGCGAAGTGGATGCTCAAGCATTCGAGCCTGTCCCCCCTCAGGATGGTGGGGTGGCACTTCATTCCCTTCATCCTTCTGGGCTTCCTCCTTCTAATACTCGCCGGTCCCCTGCTCTTTCTTCTTGAAGGGAAGGTGAGGATCTTCCATTGGATTTCCTCGTTCGTGCGCTCCGAAGTCAGGAAGAGGGGTTCCTTATACGTCCTCGTGGGGATCATCATCATGAGTCTGGCCATCGTCCTTCAGGTGTACCTGGGTAGGACTACCTATGGTGAGGTCTACCGCGAAAACTTCGCCTTTCTGCTTCTAATGCAGTTTGGGAACTTGGTTTTCAATGTCCTTCTCATTCTGAGTATCGTAGAAGCCCTAGGGAATGAACGGTTTGGAGAGCCGGTGTTGCTGGTTCTCCTCCTGGCTTTCCTTGGACTCCTCGCTCTCGCGGTCTCTGCTGTAATGCCCAGTGGATTTGGAAGCTTTGGCTTTACCAACTGGATGGTGAGGGTATATCAGTATCTAGTTGTTTTTTCTATTCCGTTAGTTGCAGGCAGGATAAACCGGGCCATTGTATCCCGCGGCTGGAGGAGGAAGGCATTTGCGGTGCTGTTGTTGCTGGGAATTGTCACCACCATTGCTAACGTCGCCAGACCGCCCTCGATCTACAGCTATCCATACTACTGGACTGGGGATGACCTCAAGCTTGTTCCCCAAGTCGGACCGGGTTTTGTGTATGAAGCTGAAAGTGGGGCCCCTCCTGAGAATGATCTTGCTATTTCCTTCCTTGGATGGGCTTATGGTGTGAACCTCCGCCCGGCTGGGGGGGATATCGGGCTCATTCCCCCGGACGCTTGCGTCGGTTCCCTCTGCCACTCTCCGTATCCATACATTGAAGTGCCCATTCTTTCCGTGAACTTCGACAATTTGAGCGTGGTCCCTGGGTCGCTACCGGCGGGGCTCGAAGAATGGGCCAACTCTCTCCTTTCTAGGGGGAGAGGGAGACGGGTCTCTTCCAATAGCTCCCTCCTCCTTCTGGGAAACTCAACACTGAACCCGGGTATAGCGTCTCTGGAGAGGGAGTATCTGATCCCGATCCTGGTTAACTACTCCATAATAGTGGGGCCGACTTTCAAGTACTACTATGCGGTGAAGGAGGGCATGAAGCGGGGGGATGTTACCCGTTCGTATTTTGTGATTCAAGCTGTTGAGGTCAACGGAAGCCGTGCACTGGTAGTAAGTGCTCCCTCCATGGATGGCGTTGCCGCCGGTGTATGGTTCATCTCGAAAGATATCCTCCAGAACCCGGGAAGGTGGGAAAGGACTTCCTGGGTAGTGGGAGAGTGGCGCGAGAAGGACGGAGAAGTACTGCCGTTTTTGAGGGCTTTTGAGGGAGACAACAACGGCTTCAGCCCCGGCGATGATATAAAAATTGTGAAGTCTGGAACGGTCGGAAAGCCCTAACCGCTCATCATTGATCAGACTCCAGCTCTCCTCATCCCGAAAAAAAGTTAGAATCTTTAAGCCTTTTCTGGGGCTGTTTTCTCCCTGAAGATCCAGCCGTGGGCCTTGTTAACGTGCCTGATGTAGTCTTTGCTCTTTTTGAAGATTCTCCCACAGCGCGGGCACCGATAGTAGAGCTCGCCGTCCCTATCAACGAAGGTGAGAGCCCTGAGCCCTACCATCGTCCCACCTCCGTTCCATTCATCCCCAGCTCGATTTTTTAAAATTTATGGGTTCATGCCCATATCCTGTTCCCCTTGACCTTTATGTAGCCCAAGCTCTGGAGCTCCTTTAGAAAGCTCTCGATGGCGTCCTCATCAAAATAGACGTAGATCCTCTCGTTTTCCCCCTCCACTGCTACGGGCTCCCCTTCGAGAAGGGCTTTGATCAGCTCGTCCTTTCTCCTGTACTTCTCCGCCAGGTTGAGAATGGTCTCCGCAAGGATCGATCTTGCTATGCCGATGAACATGGCCTCCACATAGCTCTCCTCTGTGGCGTACTCCTCTGCAACTTCCAGCGCCTGCTCTATTAACTCCCTGTCGACTTCGAGCACATCGACGTAGTAGTTCTTTACCATTGAAACCTCACTGAGCATCTTTACATCGAACTTCTCCTCGAGGATGTCTAGGTATTCTTCAAGCTCTTCCACGGGAAATCTGAGCTCTATGATGAGGTCTTCCAGTTTGGGTTTCTTCAGGAGCTTTATCCTACCGTTGTTTTCTTCCGCGGCATTGGCTTCGATCAGCGCCGTGAGCAGGATCAGCCTCTCAACCTCCAGCTCGCTGAGGAACTCCTCTTCCGAGATCTCCTCTCCTAGTCCAAGTGGCATAATCAGCTTATCATAGGCTTTCCCGAGATTTTGGAGGATTTCTTCAACGGGTTCGATCTCTTCAGCGTTTTTGAAGATCTCTCCGTATCGCCCCCTGATTAGAATGTAGTGGGCGGTCTCGTGGGAGACTTCTTCAACCTTTCTGTTCATTATTCCTGCCCTGCTGAGCTCCCTGGAAAGAGCATTCATATCCTCCTTAGACAGCACCTCAAACCGCATTGTACCACCCTTCTATAATTTGGGCGAAGTACTTAATAAAAAAGACGGTTTTCACGCGTTCTCTGAAGGGGGCAGGAAATACCCATTTGTTTTTTCTTCAATTATCTCTGTACTTCATTGGGATTAATATACATAGCCAGGGGTTTTTAATAATGATGTCTGAGTTTGATCCCTCTTTAATTTGCCGAATTTCCGAAAGGTATTTATCTGTATTTTCGTATATCCCATGGTGATCCTGTGAACCCAGTTTTTTTGCTAATAGGCCAAAGTCTAAGTGTGGGCGCGAAGATAACAGCTTTTGCTTACCTGTTGCGCTCTTACCGAAAGAGCCTTCGAAAGTCGGCTGTGATATTCTCCCTTGCCTTTCTATTCATGGCCCTTCAGGTTGTGGGGGACGTTCTTTCTTACGAGAGGATAACTTCCGTGATGGAAGCAATGGCCGCTTCTCTTGTCTTTTACGCGGTGATGCTCCTTTTCAATGAGGAGGGCTTCTCCCTAAACCTCCATAAGGGATTGGTAATATCATCCACTCCTTTTGCGCTGGCTCTGTATATGCTAGCCTCTGAGGCCCTGGGGGTGTCCGCTGACTGGATGGCCACCGTTGGAGTTACCTACGGGGTTTCCGGTCTGTTTATGGTTTTCTCTGGCGTTGTATTGCTCGGCATGACTGAGCTCTATGGAAACGATGTTAGGTATCTTGGAACCCTTCTTATCTTATATGGGCTCCATGAGATGGACTATCCATTCTTGAGGCCGGTGGGATGGTTTGCCCCGATTGGTTTTAGTATAAGCGCTGCGCTGACGATACTCCTGGCGTTGGCAGTTGTGCGCTTTTCGACAGCAGAATGGTTCGTGGGTCTTCCCACTGTTCCAGAGGTCAAAGAGCTGGATCTCGCCCCTGGAACTATCTTGATCACTTCGGAGGAATACAGGAGGATGCTCCCGGAACTGGGGAACCTCTCAGTGCTTGCTTTCCTGAGGAAGATCACGGACCCTCCATCTAGCTGGACCGTTTACTTTGTGACTCAGGTGGAGGGGGAGCGTAATATTCCCCCGACCAACCTGCCCAGAATACTGGAACTCTCAAACCGCTACCTTAACTCTTTGGAGGGCAGGGGAATTGTCGTTCTCGACTGTCTGGAGTATCTCAACATCTATAACGGTTTTGATGCCCTCGCCAAATTCCTCGGGGCCCTCCGGGATTTTGCCGTCATTCACAAGGGGACGGTGATTATAGTCTCCGAGAGAAGCGCATGGAACGAGCGTGAATGGAGACTTCTCCAGAGGATTTTGAGCGGCTAATCCCTTGATATCTCACTCCAGACCCCACCGAGGATAAGAATGGCTCCCAAGTAACCGGTGGGGTTCAGCACTTCCCCAAGCATTGCAAACGAAGCTAGGTGGCCGAATATCGGTTCTAATGAGTATATGAGGGCCGCTTTGTAGGCTTTAACGCTTCTCTGATACCTCATTTGGAGGGTAAAGGCGAGCACCGTTGCAAAAATGCCAGTATAGAGGGCTCCTAATATTGGGGTGGGATCGGTTGGAATACTGAACCCTTCAAAAAATGCCGCATAGACAGCTGACAGCAGGAAGTTCCAGAATATCTGCCAGAATGCGAGGCTCAGGTAGTCTTTTTCTCCAAATCTCTCGACGAGGACTATCTGGAACGCGAAGCTCACCGCGCACATAACCGTCAGCAGGTCGCCGTAGCTTACTCTGGCATTTGCTCCCGAGATCATGTACAGGCCGGTGAGGGCTGTTAGGAGAGATGTAATGTCCCTCCGGTTTATGGTCTCACCTAGTAGAAAGTACGCGATAAATGGGGTGAACACGACGTAGAGAGATGTTATGAATCCGGAGTTGGATGGGGTTGTGTACTCCAGCCCAATTATCTGGAAACCGTGGCCGAAGAAGAGGGTCAGTCCGAGAACGAAGCCCTCCTTAAGAGTATCCCTTTTGAGGACCCTCCCTCTAAAAATTAGCAGCATAAGGACGGAAGCTATCCCAAAGCGATATGCGAGGAAGAGCACTGGGGCAGTGTTTTCGAGACTTATCTTCATAATGGGGAACGTTGAACCCCATATCGCCGTGATTCCGAGCAGTACTGCCTCCTCACGCTTCATTTTTCTCCCCGGTGTCTCCTTTCTATAAACCGAGATTTCTAAACCTTTGGTTTCGGAGATTCTTTTAAAGCTTCCTGCGGATCAATCTCCGAGGTGGTAAAAATGCCGAAGTATAAGGACATGCCGATAAGGCTCTCCGGTGTGAGGCTCTCCCCAACGAAAATGAAAGTCGTGGGGGAGGATTTTGAAATAACCGTGGACAAATTGGGTGGTGACGCCCCGAGCCCCCTCCACTACCAGCTTGCGGCACTGGCGGGGTGCCTGAACATCGTGGCAACCCTCGTTGCGAAGGACATGAAGATAAGCATTGAAGATCTGAGCGTTGAGATCGAGGGGATCTTCAACCCGGCAAGGTTCATGGGTGCCGATGAGGGGAGGGCAGGCTTCAAGGAGGTCAAGGCGATCATAAAAGTGAAGACCGAGGCAGACCCCGGGACCCTCAAGAGATGGCTGGAAGAAGTGGAAGAGCGCTGTCCTATAAGCGACAACCTTGCCAACACCACTCCCGTGAAAGTGAATTTCGAACTTGTTTGACTCTTTCCCTGAAAAACTTTCTTCAGAGCAGGGAGGTCGTTACTCCCCGGGCCCACCAACGCACGACATGTTCATCGCTAGGAGGCTCTCCACGTAGCCGCTTTCGAGGTTTTCCTTTATTTTCTCCGACAGTCTTTTGAACTCCTCCATGCTGAGAGGTCTCTTGTCCTTCAGCCATTTTACCCTTCCGTCGTTCTTGTCCAGTACGACTATCTCCCCCTCAGTTATCAGCGGCACGTAGTTCATCTTTATCCCGTAGAGTTCTTCCGCGAAGGCCATCTTAGCCCTCAGAAGTTCGAGGTAGTTGGCCAGCTCTTCGCCCAGGATCTTTCGAAACTCCCTCTCCATCTTTCCACCACTAGAAATTTGATGTTCGAGTTTATTAGACTATCGGACAAATTTGGGTAACAATGAACTGGAGAAAGAGCAATAAACTTCTCAATCATATCTTTTTAGGGTGAGACGGATGCAGATGAAACGATCATACCATTTCCATGCCTACCAGCCGGGTGACATAATCTACATCCACGATGGCTCGGGCTGGGATCCGATAAAGTACTCCGAACGGCTCAGCCCGGTCTCTCTAAAAATAAGAGACGTCGAGGTAAAGGGGAGGAACTGGACCCGGGCGGTCATTAAGGCCTACGAGTACACTGCCGATGTTCTCGGCAGTCTACCCGAGAAGAGCGTGAGCGTCGATTTTGAGCCCTTCACCCTCTACACAATACTCAGCTACAAACCCAGGATATACGGTGAGATAGTTGAACTCCTCATGGATCATGTGGAGGTAGTTCCCACAACTCCCTTCCATCCCATAATGCCACACCTCGGAAAATTTGACCAGGAGGTCCTTGCGAGGGTTTCCTTTGACTTCTACGCCCCCTTCATAAAAGATCAGAAGGTAGTGGGCTACTGGCTCCCCGAGGGAGTCATAACCAAGGAAACTGCAGGGATAGTGGTGAACGCAACTAGTGCGGACGTCCTCTTCCTCCTTGACGAAAGGCAGTTTGTTGGTCTGAACCTTCCTCAGGCCAAGTTCTCCTGCAACACTTACCAATGTGGTGGGAAGCTTGCGTACGTCTTTGGCAGGGACCATCAGCTCAGCGACGCCTTCGCCTTCAACACCCTCGACGTCGATGGCTTGGTCAGAGCAGTCTCAGAAGGCAGAGTTGATGTTTTCAAGGAAAGGGAGGGTATCCCCTACCTGGTCCACCTTGCGAGTGACTTGGAGGCACTGCTGGCCAATCCCCAGCAACTCGACAGGTTCCTCGGATGGATGAGGGGTCTCGATGAGAAGGGTGTCGAGGGCATCAACGCCGTGCACTTCGTGAGAAAGAAGCGGAGCGGTGAGTACAGGTGCCTTGAGGGTGAGTGTAGTGAGTACTTCAGGATAAACGTGAAGGACTACTCAAGCTGGAGCGACTACTATGATCTGAGCCTCGACGGCAGAACAGGCGATATGAGATGGCTCGGTATGAGGCGGGAGGACGGTAAGGTCATAAACCGCTTTTACAGGGGTAAGAAGATCTCCCAGCTCTGGAAGTATGCGTTTACAAAGCTGTTCCGCGAGCTCAACAGGGCCGTCCGCTTTGGCGTCATAGACCTCATCAGGGGGCACTCCCCAGAGGCGAACAAAGAGTCCATTCAGGAATTCCTTGTTCGCTACGCTCGCGTCTTCTTCAGGGAGCACTATGAGTACTTTGAGATGGACACGGGGGTTGACTACATCATGGAGCCTATAAAGGACGTTGATCCTACCTTGGCTATGAAGCTTGGTAGGATATACTACATGATGCTCCTGGCCAACCACTCCTGTCCGCGCTTCTGGGAGAACATCGACACGAGGGTGACCTTTGGAAACGTCGCCGCGATAAGCAAGGCCCTGATTGAGCTCATGGAGGTCTACATGAAGGAGGGCATGGGGGAAAGGGCCAACTTCCTCCTCCTTGAATACATGAAGCTCCTGGCTTTCCCGCAGCTCTACTACGACTACGACCTCTACAAGCTCCCAGGACTTGAGGGCTGGGAGACGACGGAAAAGGCCTGGTTCAAATCCCTGAAGAGCGAGGTTCCCAACAGTCAATACAACGTCGTCACGAGGGCGGCGCTCTACACGGGCAAGGAGGCGTTGCCAGATGAGGTTAAGGAAGCCCTGGGAATACTCTACGACTTCAAGGGGGCGGTGGCCGACACAGGCCACATACCCGGAGAGGTTCACGGGAACTGGGAGAGGAGGGAATGGTGCGAGCACAGGGCTTAGTTCTTTAACCCCTCCTTTTTCCTGCTCAAAAACAGATACGCCTCCGTCTCCAGATCCCTCGGGACGTAGTCCACGAGAACGTCCGTTCCTTTTATTGGTTTCCTCAGGTTCTTCCCCATGGCCACCTGGTTCTTTTCGAGGAGCTCAAGGATTACATCGGTGATCGACTCTTTAACTGCCTTCTCGGCGTAGAGCCTCTTTCCAACGAGCCAGACCCTCTCGTTCTTTTGGTAGAAGTCCCAACCCCTGTTGGTGAAGAACTCTGGACCTGGATGGATTCTAACCATCGGCCTTTCAATCCTATCGACTTCAAGCATTATGAAGGCCTTTCCAGATTTACACCTTCCGATGTTCCACCCTAAAACTGCAAAACCCTCCCTCGCGAGCGCCTTCTCAAAACCCTTCGCGCTCCTCTCCAGCTGGGGGAAGAGCAGGTCATCCACCATCTCCGGGACAGCAAAGAGCAGTGTAACAAGGTGCGTTCCCTTTCTCCTCAGCTCTGCTAGGTAGTCTCCTCCGATAAATTCCGTCGGGAAAAAGAATCCTGCCGATGGATTCTGAAGGAACTCTTGGGCCTTGAAGTAGAACCTCCCGTACTTTTCCCAGCTCAGGTTAGCTGCTACGTTCCTTCTGGGGTCAACGGGGTCTATAACCACCAGAGGTCTGTCTTCTTCTGCTTCCCGCTTTATGGTTTTCATTGCAGTCTCGTACTCATGCTTGAGCCAGTTTCCAGGATCGATGATCTTCTGCCTGAGCATGAAGTCGGCGTTTCTGAGAACCTCCAGAAAGGAACCGTACTTTATCACGAGTATCTCGGCCAGATAGCCTGAAAAGCCGCGTACGTAGATCTCGCTGCCGTAGGCCCCGATACCTTTCAGGAACCTTTTAAGGAGCCTGACTTCATCGTTCCTCCCTTTCAGGTTCTCCAGCACCCATTCTGTATGCAGAATCGAGCGGTCGACGGCAGTTCTAACGTCCCTCCAGTCCTTTACATCGTAGCAGGGAACCAGATCGACTTTAACGCCTTTGTAGCTGGCCCTCACGTACGGGTGCTCCGCGTAGGCTATCTCATACGAGTCGAGCTCTTCTGCTATGGCTCTTCCAAGTTCGAGGCCTTTCTCTCTAAGCTTCTTGAGGGGAGTTCTCAGAGGAAAAGCCAGAAAGAGGTCGACGTCGTGGTCTCCTGCCAAGTAGGTGTCCTTTGCGAGCGAACCCACGAAGTACGGCCTAACGTCGAGACCGAGATCCTCACTGGTTTCCCTGACAAGATCTTCCAGTTCCCGCATGAGCCCGTTGATGAATGCCCTCTCCTCCTCCGTGGGCTTTATCCTTCGAAGGACTTCCCCCATGATGGCCTCGATGTCCATGCTCACACCTCATTCGGCCAGCTCGAACCTTGCCACCGTTTCGTATATCGGCCCCTTTGGTGTCAGTGTGCTCTTCTTCAGCTCTATCGCCTCAACATCGAACTCTCCGAAGTCCTCATTGGCGAGATCTTTCAATGCCATCGCCAGCTCCAGCTTGTCGCGCACGAACTTAACGCGGCCGATTGTGATGTGAGCGACGAAATCCTTATCCTTCTTGAAGCCCAGACGGCGCATCTCCCTCTCGACGTCGTTCGCTATGGCCTTTATCCCCTCGTCGTTCTCTATTCCAGCCCAAATAACCCTCACGTAGTTCGGGTTCGGGAAGACGCCTATTCCCTTCACCTTTGCTCTGTGTTTTTTGTGCTTCTTCGCTATCTCTGCTAGAGCCTTCTTCACTTCCTCTGCGGTGGCCTCATCTATCTCACCTAGGAACTTGAGCGTCACATGGAAGTTTTCCCTCTCGACGAACTTTATCTTAGCAGCCTTGCTTCCTATCCGCTCCTGGGCTTTAATGAGGTTGTTCCTGACGGTATCGCTAACCTCTATGGCTATGAAAGCCCTCATAGCACCACCGGGAAAAGTTGGGGTGGAAGGTTAAAGAGGTTTCCGATGTCTCCCCTTGATTCCTCCCTTTGAGGAAACTGCCCATCCGACTATGAAGAACAGCGAGGTGCTGGTTATGAACGCCAGCTGCAAGAGACAATCCTCCTCACCCGCGGAAGTGCTGCATGGGGGGAGCACGGTGCTGAAGGGGGTTGAGAATGCCAATGTGAGGAAAAATGAAAGTAGAAACGCGGGAATGCCGACTCTTTCAAGGGATCTGCTATTTAGGTTGCTTCCCAGGAGGTAACCGAAGCAGAGGTAGACTACCGCGGGAACTAGTATATCCAAGTGGATAGCGGTGTATGTCCTGAGAATTCCAGATGCATTTTTCTGGTTTAAGGCTATCGAGAGGAATGTCCAGCCTATTATGGACGATGAGAGAATAAAGGAAAGGGTAATGGAGGCCAGCAGTTCCCGGCGTTTCATTCCTCTCCCCTCAGCATTTTGATGAAAAGTCGCACTCTGCATACTCGGATGCAATTAAAGACCTTGTGGGGAAGGAAGGCTTTACTCCCTCACGACAACCGGGAACTCCTCCCAGGGAAAGACGATCCACTTGTCCGTCCTGAAGACGTAGAAGTCTGGAACTACCTTCGTCCAGGGCTTCATGCTGAGGCAGGCGATCTTGACCTCGCTTGCCCCTGCCTTCTTCACTTCCTCTGTTACAACTTCAAGGGTCTTCCCGGTGTCACTGACGTCGTCGACGATTACGACCTTCTTACCCTCTAGAGAGCCGTGGAGCGGAATAGTTACCACGGGCTTCTCCATCCTCTCATCGATGTCCTTGTAGAACTTCACGTCTATGACCTTAACTTCGAGGTCTCCTAAAATATGGCTGAGCCTCACGGCCGGTATGAGCCCGCCCCTCGCGACCCCAACGATGACGTCGGGCATGAAGTTCTTCCTGAGCTCGTCCGCCAAGGCAAATATCGCCCTATCAACCTGCCACCAGGTAAGATAAACCTTGTCCATGTCAACACCTCCGAATACCCCGGGTTAACATCGGTTCCACTTAAGGTTTTCCGCTGAATGGCAGAAGTTAAAACATAGGGCTTAAAAAGGATGCTTTGACAAGAAAATGTTAAAATCGGAGATCTTGAAAATTGGGGAAAATGGGCAGAGAGTTCAGCTTATCACGCACTTGCTCCAGCCGCATCTTGGACATGTGGCACAGCCGCTCTCCATCCGGAGCTCCACCAGTTCTCCGTCCTTCTCGTAGCAGACCGGACAGTATGCCGCCCCGAGGAGCTCCCTTATCTTCTCCTCCGGAATCTCGGGCTTTTCAGCGTGGTGCGGGTGCTCGTGGGCCGGTTTGGGGACGCTGACATGTGAAACCGAGAAGGTTAGTCCCCCCGTTTGAACGCTCTTTTCCTTTCCGTTCGTTCCGTTCAGTATGGCCTCGACGTTGATGAAGCGCGAGAGCCACGGCTCCGCTTCAACTATGGCCTTCAGCTTCTCAACCGCGTACTTGCTTGGCTTCGCCTTAACGCGCTGCTTCTTCTTCTCACTTTCAACGCTGTAGACCTGAACCGAGAGTGAGCCGTCGCGGTAAACCGTCACACCCTTGCATCCGAGCTTGTACGCGAGCAGGTAAGCTGCCTTCACATCCTCAACGGTCGCGTCGTTGGGCATGTTTATGGTCTTGCTTGCTGAATCTGTAAGCCAGAGCTGGATGTTGGCCTGGGCTAGGAGGTGGTCGAGCCAGTGGATGTCCATCGAGGTGACGAAAACCCTCTGAAGCTCTTCCGGAACCTCCTCAAGCCCTTGTATCGAGCCGTAGTTGTCGCTTATCTTTCTAAGGAGTTCGTCGCTGTAGAGGCCGCGCTTTCTGAGCTCTGACTCAAAAACTGGATCGACGTAGTAGAACTCTCCCACAGTGACGCTCTTCTTGTAGACGAGGGCAAAGATGGGCTCGATTCCGCTGGAGGTGTCCGCTATCATCGAAACGCTTCCGGTGGGTGGGCAGGTGGTGACCATTCCGTTTCTGACCCCAAACTTCTTGATCTCCTCGGCCAGCTCGTCCCAGGGCAGGTTCCATATCTCCCGGTGGTAGAAGCCCTCAACAGGCAGTTCACCGTTCTTGTATTTCGTCTTCTCATAGAGCGGGAATGATCCGCGCTTCTTTGCGGTCTCAACGCTCTGCTTGTACGCGTAGAAAGTGAGGTACTCGGTGGCTTTCCTCATGAACTCGAAGCCTTCCTTGCTGTTGTAAGCTATGCCGAGTTTGAAGAGGGCATCCGCCAGGCCCATCATTCCAACGCCTATTCTTCTTGTGAGTTTCGTGTTGCGATCGATTTCTGGAAGCGGGAACTTGTTGACGTCGATGGCGTTGTCGAGGTACTTTGCCACTTTTTGAATCACGTAGGCGTACTCGTCCCAGTCGAAGTATGGCTTTCCTTCGTCGTCATACTTCACGAACTTTGCAAGGTTTATGGAGGCCAGATTGCATGATTCGTAGTCGTAGAGGGGCTCTTCTCCGCAAGGGTTGGTGGCCCTTATCTTCTCGCCCTTTGCGGGCTCCAGAACGTTCCTCCTGTTAATCACGTCAAAGAAAACAACTCCCGGATCGGCCTTGGCCCAGGCCATAAAGGCGAGCTCCTCAAAGAGGCTCTTGGGGTCTATCTCCTTCGTCTTCTCACCGGTCCTCGGGTTTATCAGCGGGTAGCGCTTTCCTTCTTTCAGAGCCTCCCAGAAGTCCTCCCACAGGCCCACGCTTATGTTGAAGTTGCTCAGCACGTTGGTTCCGACGTTCTTCTCCTTGGCGTGAATGAACTTCTCGACGTCGGGATGCCATACCTCCAGAATCCCCATGTTGGCGCCCCTTCTGACGCCGCCCTGCTTTATGACGTCGCTGACCGCATCTATGAGGTGCATGAACGAGACCGGCCCGCTCGCTGCCCCGGTGGTCGTTCCAACGAGATCCCCCTCAGGACGGAGCTTTGAGAAATTCAAACCCGTACCACCGCCCATCTTCTGTATCATAGCTACGTCGTGGGCGGCCTTCATTATGCTCTCCATGTCGTCCTCTATCGGCACGACGAAGCACGCCGAGAGCATCCCGAGGGGCCTTCCTGAATTGATGAGGGCTGGGGTGTTGGGCATGAACACCTGACTTGTCATGAGCCTGAAGTACTCCTCAACCTCGTCCTCGTATTTGTCGAAGGCTCCATTTTCAAGCATCTGGACAACTTCGTCTATGGGGAGCTTCATCTGGCCTTTCTCAGCCAGCTCGCGGTAGAGGTTGATGAAGCGCTCGAAGTGGTACTTGTT
Source organism: Thermococcus profundus (assembly GCF_002214585.1). Classification (NCBI taxonomy): domain Archaea; kingdom Methanobacteriati; phylum Methanobacteriota; class Thermococci; order Thermococcales; family Thermococcaceae; genus Thermococcus; species Thermococcus profundus. The sequence continues at coordinate 1,929,457 of NZ_CP014862.1, read as the reverse complement.
GAGCTTGAAGCGGCCTATGGAGAACTTTCCATCGTACTCGTCGAGGTTCTTAATGTACCCCTCGAGGGCGCTCAAATCCTGCTCGTGACCTCCATTCCTATCAAAAACTCTCTCATCGTAGAGAACATCTGGAATCACGGAGAGAACCGCGACGCGCTCGAAAAGTTCCTTCGGGCTCTCGATTATTTCCCCCCTTTCATTCTTTATCAGGTAGCGGGAAGCGAGGACGCGGAGGGCGTTGATTGAGAAGCGCTTGTCTATCTCGTCTAGTTTATCTTTGTTGAGTATCTTCTTCTTTTCCTCGCGGATCTCGGCCTTCCTCTTGCGGTAGAGGATGTAGGCCTTTGCCACGTCGAAGAGGCCCGCGCGCATGAGCTCGAGCTCGACTATGTCCTGGATGTTCTCGATGTTCGGCACTTGGCCGTCGTAGAGTTCGTTTATCCTCCTGACCACGCGCCGAACGACTTTGTTGAGAAGCCTATCGTCGTGGACTCCAACTTCGAGCATTGCCCTTTGGATAGCCCATCTTATACGTTCTTTATCGAATGGCACTATTCTACCGTCCCTTTTCATCACTTTTTCAATGGGCATATAAACACCCCTGGCATATTTTTACCGATGTTATTCGGCATTGGTAAAATGAACGGCAGGGTGGAGTTGGCCGGGATGGTAAATATACCTTACCCCTATGGGGGTTGCCATCCTGACGAATTTGCAGTTACAACTTTGCCTCGGGGGTGAAGGGGTAGAAAAAGGGGGTGTCGGATAATTTATCCAAAACTCAAAGCCCCTCGTATACAACCCTGAGCCTGTACGCGTGCTTTAGCTCTTCACCTGCCATCATTCTAAATATGTGGCTCATCGGACCCTCAAGGATCTCTGCCAGCTTGGTATAGAGCTCGTATGCGTGTTTCTCCCGTAGAAGTGCCTCGGTTATGAGCTCTTCAAGCGAATCCGGTTCTGCCCTCTCATCCTCCAGCATTGGTTCAAGGGATATCGCATCGAGGTAGTCTATCACCGCGGTTCCTTCCAGGCTTCCGTTTGAGAGCATACCTTCTAGGGTTTTTCTGTGTCTGAGCTCTTCCTCTGCCATTATCTGGAAGACCTCCCTGAGTTTGGGGGCCTCATAAGCGGCGAAGGTTTCCCCTAGTTTGTGGAGGTTGTAGAGCTCGTTCTCCTGCCAGATAAGCCTTTTCAGGATCTCTTCGAGATTCATCTGGGCTCCTCCATGTGCAGTTCTAGGTATCGCCGGAGCTCCCCCACGTTTGGGATGACGAGATCTGGCTTTATTCTTCTTTCTGCAACGTCTTCGAGGGTACTCACCCCAGTGAGCACCATTATTGCCTTCATGTCGAATCTCTTCGCGAAGGCGATGTCTGTGTCCAGCCTGTCGCCGACCATCCATACTTCATCAACGTCTCCCAGTTTGTCCTTGACGATCTCGTAGGCCGGTTCGTTGGGCTTGCCGATGATTATTGGTTCTCTCTCTGTCGACGCCCGAAGGGCGGCTATTATCGCCCCCGCTCCCGGGTAGAGGCCTTCCTCCGCTGGATAAGTCGTGTCCGGGTTCGTGCCTATGAAGCTCGCCCCGTTCCTTATGGCGAGCGTCGCGTACTTGAGCTTCTCGTAGGTTAAGTTTGGGTCGAGGCCAACGACGACGTGGTGTATCTTTCTCCAGGCGCCTTCTCTGGCCTCTTCAATGTCCACAACTCCCCAGCCAAGCCGCTCCATTTCTCTCCGGAGGCCTGCCCCCCCGATGATGAAGACTCCCCCGGGTTCGAGGTGCTTCTCCATGTAGAGCCTCGTTGCGAGGCCGGAGGTGATTATAACCTCCTCCGGGACGTCGATGCCCATAGGGAGTAGTTTCTCCCTGTACATAGCCGGATCTCTAGTGGAGTTGTTCGTGAGGAAGAGGAAGGGTATTCCCCTCTCCTTTAAGAACTCGATGAGTTCTTTCGCGCCGTTTATCGGCTCGTTTCCCCTGTATATGACGCCGTCCATGTCGAATACGATGCCGATCATGGATATCACCGCTGTTCAGGGACTGAAGTCCCTCCTGAAGATGCCTCTGTCAACGATCTTCTTCCCTTCCGCGTAGGCGTACCTTATCACGATCCCCTTAACCTCGCTAGGAAGTTCAAAGGTTTCCTTCCCTTTTACGCCATACCATTTGTGGAATACCAGTGTTCCGTTGTCCAGGAAGCCCCATATCCCCAGACCTGTACCAGTCGCGTTCTCGAAGTGGAATATTATGGTGCCGTTTTCCCTCTCGATGGCAACGTTGGGGTGCTCCAGTTTGAATATCTTTATCATCCCTCCATCTGAGTAGACCAGCTTGTATGGTGACTTAGGCTGGATCCACAGCTGCATTAGGGTCGTGTTCAGGGTCTCCTCGTTCATGAGAACCGCATAACCGTAGTTGAGGTTTATGTAAACGTAGGCGTTTGAAATTGGGTTCGGGACTTCCGGTTTTATCGTCTCATTCTGGTACTCGATGTAGACCCCGCGTGGCGGGAACTTCTGCCCCTGGTAGTATATGGTCGTCTCCCAGTCCTTTCCCTTACTAACTTCTACCCGGTAGCTTGTTCCTTCGTATGCCCCCTGGAACACGAGCTTCTCCCCAGATGACACCAGCGGGATTACCACGAGGCCGTAGTTTCCTTTGGCGTTTGCTGTGTATACCATAGAGCCGAATTCGAGGAGGTCGTAGTAGGAGACTATAACGTAATCTACCCCCGAACTTTCTGCCCAGTTCTCTTTGAGTAGCCCTAGATAGTATTTTGCAACGCCAACGTTTGGTCCCGCTTGAGCTACGGGGGGGCGTCTGGTGAAGTATGTCACCCAGTGCCCGCGGTCCCACCAGGCCATAACCACGTCGTTCTCGTTGGAGTTGTCCCTAAGCCATGTGAGCGCCTTTTCCCAGTTTTCGTTGATCATCGGCCTCTGCTCCCATGTGTTCTTTGCTCCCACGTACACGTTTATGCTGGGCAGAATGAGGAAGAACACTAAACTTAGGGCAGTGCTCTTTTTGAGGCCGAGTTTGGAGATGATCTCGTAGAGTTCGACCAGGCCTACACCCGCCATAAGAGCAACTGACATGGATCCGATGAAGAGAAACCTTGTCCATGTTTTCAGCATGTAGAGGCTAGGAACTATCAGCCCTAAGAACATGAAGTCGTGGGGTTTTGCCCTGCTGGGCAGGAACCTGACAAGGAACAGGGGGGTAAGGAGTATTCCGATTCCGTAGGATCTCCAGAGGTCGGAGAAGTCAGATGGGAGGGTCTCGACTATCAAGGGATTGGATTTAACTACTCCAAACCCCGAAGAGAGATCTCTCAGTGCTGGAAATCTAGCGAACAGGACTATTGTACCCACAAGGAGAAGCACTGAGATTGTGATTATCCTCCTTTTTCTGTCCTTCAGAACGTGTGAGAGTCCTATCAATAGGATTATAGCCAAGATAGCAAGGGGGACTAAGTACTTGAGGTGGATTAGTAGGTAAGCATCCTTGACGTATCCAAACTCAAGGGAGAGCTTCTTAGTGAGAACTTTACCTCCACCTGACTTATAGCCCAGTATCCCATAGCCCAGAATCTCCCCAATATGGTTGGCTATGACTGCCCCAACTGCCGTTGCGATGGTTAGTGCTAACCCATCTACTATATACTCGTCCCTGTTCAGCAGGAAAGCCCCCATGCTGAACAGAACGGCATTAAGGAGCAAGAAAACGAAGATCGGGTAGTACGCCTGCCAGAATGCGCTGGCAAGTCCGCTCGCCAGGGCAGGGATCAGGTACAGAAGAAGCCTCATATTTCCGAGTCTCTTCTTCATCCTGATGGCGTAGACTATCCCTAAGAGGGCGACGCTGTACCAAAAGAGCATGTAGTTGTCGCCGCGGTAGTAGCCTGCCATTGACCTGAATGAGTGTCCAAAGCTCGTCGCCAGGAAGAAGGATGCAAAAAACGCCTTCCTCTCACCGTAGAACTTCAGGACTGTTAAGTAGAACAGGATGATCGTCAGAACGCCGAAGATTACTGGAGTTATTCTGAAAGCGTTGTAGAGTGAAATCCTAAAGATCTTTAAAGTATCGTACACGTATGCTGGAGTCATCCAGAGGCCCTTCGGAGAAGAGGCTTTCATTTGAGCTCCCCATGGACCGTAGGCTATCGTGAAGAAGTTGAACCATTTCCCCGCCTTCAGGGCTTCCTCTATGTATGTCAGGTGAAAATACGGGTCCACGCCGAGGAGGTATTTAAACCTCATCGGAAGGAGTCTTATGATCAGGGCTAAAGCGGTTATAATTGAGAGCCCTATTTTGGGCTCAAAAGGGTTGATTTTCTTTTTCAAGATCTTCCTTTTCATGGATCTACCCCCGGGCCGCTCTTTAATATATCGTTTTGTTTTTGTTCTGATTCTTATTAAACCTTCTCGACCTCCACGTTTAGCTTGAGGCTCTGGATCGTCCCGTTCACGGCCTCCAGTATGAGATTCCTTGCGTCCGTTTCTGCGTAGTTTCCATCGGGCGGGGCGGGAGGCAGTTCTGGAGGGTTATCCTTGAAGAGCAGGAACCAGACCTGCCATTTGCCGGGTTTATCTATTGAGAACGTGTAGTTCGTCTTGAACTGTGGAGTCCAGTTGCCCTCAATGTTCACAGGAACATGGGGGAGCGTTACGTTGAACCAGCCGGGCATAGGGTACATCTCATGGATTATCGTTGTGTTCGTGGCGCTGTCCCACGTCAGGTTAACGAGCCAGATCTGCACGTAGTAGGTTACGTTGCGGTGCTCGTGGTTGACTATTCCGATGATGACCGTCCCGTTCTCTCCCGGGAGGAGCTTTGTGGGGTAATCAGCGGCCTTTCCACCTGGCCCCAGGATGTAGAACTCCGTGAAGGCCTCCCCTGGCTTGGGGTGGGTTACTACGTAGCCTAGGGTCACGAGGGAGATGATTATTGCTATTATCAGTGCCACAGTCAGCGCTTTGTCGAGTCTGCTTGCGCTATCCCACTCCAGCTCCCGCTTTATGTCTTCCGGGGTCATCCAGGGTATCCACGGGTTTATGGCGGTCTTCCGCCGGTAAACTGCCGCAACGGCAAGAACGATGTTGAAGAGAGTCAGGCTGACGAGTATAGGGGTGAGCCTTATTCCCCAAGGGGTGTAGTTGAGGACGAGGCCTATGAGGGGCACTACCGCTATGCTCAGCCCGAAGCTCAACGCCAAGCGCTCCAGGTTGTCGAGCTCCTTCCTCTCAGGGAAGAGGGCAGTTATGAAGACGTACCCCGGAAAGAACAGGACGAATGCCAGGCCCAGAACTTTCCTCAGAATGCTGTCCGGAAAGAACGCTATAAACAGATCGAGAAGCAGTGAGAGCGCGATGATCGTGAACAGATCCCAGTACCTCCACAGTCCTTGAGGCTCGCTCTTTTGCTCCATTCATTTTCACCCCGATAGGACTTCGTAGACCTTTTTCAGAACTATAATAACGAATATCGTGATGAGGATCTCTATGAGGGGTCTCAGTCCCTCTTTCTGTCTTTTGCTCATGAACAGGCTCCCCACTTCCACCGCTATTAAAAGGCCTATAAGGGTGAGAGTTAAGAAAACGTCGAGGGCCTTAACGGCCAGGGCGGAGCCGATGATCCACAGCGTCAGGAAGAGGAGAACGTAGTCCTCTACATCCATCTCTCGACTCCCCCAAGCTTTCTGGCTTTTATCTCGACACCGTAGTCTTTCCGTTCAAAGCTCTCCGCCTGGATGAGCTCTCCCGTGGCAGTTGCTAGGGAGAGGAGTATGGATGAACACACCGGACACGGGGTTCTCTCGCAGTTTTCTGGCGTGCACTTGATTCCAGGGTCAACCACTATCCTGAAAGAGTCCTCTTCCTCCTCTATGTACACCCTCTTTGCCAGCCCCATCGAACGGAGAACCGAGCCGGCAACGCTCTCGACGGCCTGGCTCCCCGTGCCCTTCAGGGACCCCTCAAAGTGCTCCTCGTACTTCTCTATCAGTCTGCCGCCGAAGGGCCCTAGCAGGAGGCCCATCTGCTTCTCGCTGGGGACATCGGTCAGGAAAACCGTTCCCTCGTCCAGTCTGGCGAGGTCTAGGTCAAAGTCCTCATGAAGGGGCACGAAGACGCCACCCCTGGGGAGGTTCCGGTAGGGGGGGATGTAGATGGCCTTTCCCTCCAGGTATAGGTTGTCCGAGAACGTGGAGAGGAGATCCCGATATGAGCCCCAGACACCCTGGAGGGCATCCCGCTTCACGTATTTCGATGATTTGAAAGTGAAGACCACCGTTCCGAGGAAGATACCTGCTATTCCAAGGTTTGTCCACGTCTGATTGCTCCGGAGAAATCCGTATACCGACAGGAGAACTCCAAGGACGATCAGTATTCCACTCGCTATGTCCTTATTCTCCACATCCCTCATTTTTACCAGTCTAATTCCCGCCACTAACCTTATAAAAGGTTTCCCCTCTTACTCCTGTGGAAATGAAGCGGATTGGAGTTCTCGTTACCCTCCTGCTAATCGTTGGTCTTCCCCTCTATCCCTCCGCCGCCCAGCCCTATTCGGGCTCAGGCGGCGATGACTACGGGGCCTACGTCTATTTTGGGAACCTCCTTTCCCAGGCGGCGGATCTTCTGAACTCCTTGGCTGAGCACGACTACAACGCCTCCCTTGCCATCGATTTCTGGAACGTCACGAACACCACCTACCGCACGCTCCTTCTCTATTCCACCGATGAGAGGCTGATTGGGCTCTCTTCCACCTTCAGGGATCTTGCCTACGGAATCAACCTCCTGTACTCTGGTGATGAAGCCTTTCAGAGATCCCTCAGGCTCAACAACTATCTCCTTGGCAAATCTGCTGTTCTAGAGATGGAAGATGGACTTTCGATGGTGGAGGCGTCCCTTTCAAGTCTCTCTGCGGTTTCTCTCCGTGGAGAGGGTGGGAAAGAGCTGAGATTTGACCCCGGCAACGTCTCTTCTGCCCTGGAAAGGGTTTCGGCCCTCGTCGAGGGATACAAAAGGAGACTCTCCTCCATGGGGGCTCCTGGAGGTTTCGTGATCGATGTATCAAAAAACCCAGCTTATGCCCTTGAGAACGTTACCGTGTTCGGGTGGGCTCAGAACATGAGCAGCGTGAGGCTTTTTATTGACAATAAAAGTGCTTTTACTGTCCCGGTCGAGAACGGGACCTTCTCCTTCGCGGTCGTCTTCAACAGTACGGGGAACCATGTGCTCTACGCGATGGGCAGGAACTCCAGCGGCACGTTCATCTCAAACAGGCTGACGGTTCGGGTTCTAAGGGCTCCAACGGAGATAATTGCGTCGGAGCGCGGTGGAAAGAACGTCACGATCTCCGGCTACCTCCTCGACTGGAGGGGAAGGCCTGTGCCCAACGAGATTATTTCGGTGATTACCAAGGAGAGCTATTCCACAAGAACAAATGACAGGGGGTTTTTCAGTATTTCTTTCCCCCTGACGTCGCCGATAAATGCCATCGTACTCTTCAACGGAAGCGAACTCTACGCACCGTCCTACACCACCTTTCCGATATTCCCAGGAAAGTCGGCTCCTGTGATACTCCTCTCCTACGGGCGCTCTCAGGTGGGGGTGGGAGAGAGGATAAGGATAAAGGGCAGCGTTAGTCCCCAAGTTCCCCTCACGATAACGATCTACGTTGATGAATCCCCCTACAAGCGTATGAAGGTAGATGGTGTGTTCTCCTTTGAGGTGAGTCTTAGGAAGGGAACTCACAGAATATACGCGGTTTTTTCCGGAAACGAAGTCTTTGCCCCGGCGAGATCGAACGTCTTGGTGATAACGGCCACCCCGATAAACTACACCCTCCGCGCCCTGCTCCTCTTCCTGGGCCTGCTCTTGACGGGGGCTCTCTACTGGGCTCTTACGAAGAGAAAAAGGGAAGTTGGCGTTGAGGAAACCACTGCCCCTGAAACAGTCCCTCAAAAGAAAGAAGAGGGCGGCATCCCGCCCGACGTTGTGGAGATCTACCGCTTCCTCTACCGCTTTTTCAGAAGGCTCCTCTTCCTTCCCCCATCAACAACCCCCAGAGAACTTCTCAAATGGGTGAGGGGAAGCTACCTTGAGGATCTGGCCGAGCTGACGAGGCTCCATGAGAGGGCGGTCTACGCAAAGGAGCGGCTTGGATCACTTGACGTTAGGGGGCTGTTAAAGAAGGCCTCAATGGTCATCGTCTCGGCTCTGGTGGGGGATGAGCTGTGAGACGCTACATCTACGTCATCCTCGCCATCATTGGCATCTTCCTTGCCGTAATGCCCATTACAGTTCCCATCTTTAAGAGCAACGCATCCTACAGCGTCCTCAACACTGGTCCCTCTGGGACCTCCAGCTTCGGGTATCTCCTCTACAAGACCGGCAGCGTTCAGCCTATACTCGTTCCCTACGACTCCTTCTCCCTCGGGAGTGTCAACGGGACTCTGGTGGTTATAGGGCCCAGCCTAGATTTTTCAGGTCCGGAGGTGAGTCAGCTTAAAAGGTTCCTGGAGAAGGGGGGCACTCTGGTCCTGGCGGACGATTCTAAGGTTGGGAACAGGCTTTTGTCCGCTCTAAAGCTCCCGGAGAGGTTTTCGAAGGATGAGGTAATCAGCGTGACTTATTCCGGGAACTCTCAGTACCCTGTGACCAGAGAGATAACTGGGCAGGCCCTCACATCGGGAGCCAACGAAGTCGTTCTCCACAACCCCCATGCCATACTAAACGCCAGAAACCCACTCCTCTACACGAGCAACGCCTCCCTTTTAAATGGAAAATACGGGGCGTTTCCCATCATAGATGAGGTTCCCTATAAGAAGGGACGAATAGTCCTCATCTCTGACCCGGACATATTCACCAATGCCCTCTTCCAGAAGAACGCCCCCTTCCTTCAGAACCTTATTCTCCACCTTCCTGGCAGGAACTTCTACATAGACGAGGCCCACCACGGCGACCTGAACGTGTACTCCAGCGGCAGTGTTGTCCTAAGGCGGGGAGTGAACAGAAATTTGGCCTTCTACTACGTCCTCTTCATAGCTGTATTGATAATCACCGTTGAGTCAGGTCTGGCTTCGATGGCTCTTCAGTGGTCTTTCTCACTGCTTGAGAAGCTTTTCCCTGCAGAGGAGGAAAGCGTTGAGGATGCCGTCCGCGCTCTGGTCGAGGAAGGCTTTGACGAGGATAAGTTAAAAAGGATGCTCCGCGAAATTGAGACCGGATCAAAGCTGGGTGGTGCTTATGAACGGTAAGTCATTCATTGAGGCGCTCAAACGGGAGATATCTAAAGCAGTGGTCGGTAAAGAGGACATAATCGAACTCCTCACCATAGCCCTTCTTTCGGAGGGTCATGTAATGCTGGAGGGCATACCTGGTGTGGCAAAGACCACGATAGCGAAGGCCTTCTCCAGCGCGATCAGCCTGAGCTTCTCCAGGATACAGCTAACTCCTGACCTCTTACCCGCGGATATAATCGGTGTGCTTTACTATGACCAGAAGAGTGGGGAGTGGAAGACGAAGAAGGGTCCCGTCTTCGCCAACGTCGTCCTCGCCGATGAGCTCAACAGAGCCCAGCCCAAGACGCAGTCCGCCCTTCTTGAGGCGATGCAGGAGAGGCAGGTCACAATTGAGGGCACCACGTTTAAGCTCCCCCGCCCCTTCCTCGTGATAGCCACGATGAACCCGCTGGAGCAGGAGGGCGTCTACACCCTCCCCGAGGCCCAGCTCGACAGGTTCATGCTGAAGATAGAGATGGGATATCCAAGCAAGGAGGAGGAACTCAGCCTTCTCAAGAGGAAGAGCCTGGGCGAGTTCTCCGAGGTTAATCCCATCATCGGGCGGGATGAGCTCTTGGGGCTGATGAAAGAGGCCATGATGGTGAGCACGAGCGACGAGATAATCGAGTACATATACTCCATAATCTCGGCAACGCGCAGGGACGAGAGGGTACTGCTGGGCGCCTCCCCCAGGGCCGGCGAGCACCTTCTCTACGCCTCCAAGGCCGCCGCCTTCCTCGATGGCAGGGACTACGTCATCCCGGACGACGTCAAAAAGGTCGCGGTCCCGGTTCTTCTACACAGGATCCTCCTCAGGACGGAGTACGAGGTGGAGGGATTAAAGTCCCGCGCCGTCATCGAGGACATAATCAAAAACACTGAGGTTCCGGTGTGAGTGATGGACAGGGAAGAGCTCCTCCTGCTTACTTCCCTCCTGCTGATGCTCGAGGGCTATTTAGCGGATAACGTCCTTCCCGCGGTCTTGGCCTTCCTCCTATCCCTCTACATAGTCTCCCTCAGGAGGGGTGTTGTCCTCTCCGTTGAGGGATCGGTTGAGGTTCCCGAAAGCATGGAAGAAGGGAAATGGCACGAGGGGAAGCTTTCCCTTGCCAACCACGGTTCCAACGCTATCGTGACCCCTGTTATTAAAACGGGGGACTTTGAGCTGGATATCCCCTATGAGGTGTTCCTTCCCACGGCATCAACGTGGGATGCCAGTTTTAGGATTAAGCCCCTCCGGAAGGGGTCCTTTCACATTGATTCAGTTGGTTTCAGGGTGGTGGATGAGAGGGGCCTTTACGAAGAGTTCTTTCCGCTTTTCCCGATCAAAGTCTCCGTCTATCCCTCGGTTGAGACTATAAAGGAGGCCGCGAAGGTTGATAGAAACCTCCGTCTGGCTGAGTTCTACCGGACTGGGAAGCTCTTCGGGGGAGAGAGCCTTGAGATACGCGATCTCAGAGAGTACCAGTACGGCGATGAGTTCAAAAGAATTGACTGGAAAGCTAGTGCCAGACTTGGCGAGCTCATAGTGCGCGAGTTCCTGAAGGAGGAGAACGCTGACGTCTACATATTCCTCGACAACACCCGTGAGATGAGGAAGGGGATAAAGAGGGCAAGGATAGACTACGCCGCGATCCTCGTGGTTCAAGTGGCGGCGGCACTCATCAGGAAGTACCGCGTCGGGCTGGTGATCTACGACGAGCTGAGCGCGGACATAGTTAATCCTGGCAAAGGGGGCACCCAGCTTGAGACCATAAGGAGGAGGCTCGACCTCCGCAGTGAGCCCAAGGAAAGCAGCTTCAGGTTCTCCTTTGAGACTTCCCTTAGTAAAAAGGCAAAAGCGTTCCTTGGAAAGATCCTCCCAATGAGGAAGGGCAGGAAAGGCCCTAAGGGCCTCTTTGAAGCGTTATCCCTCCTCAAGAATCCATCATTCATAATCCTTGTAACTGATCTCAGCAACCCCGGCGACGTCTACAGGGCCGTTTCGCTCGCCCTCAAAAAGCACCGCGTTCTCATCTTATCTCCGAATCCCGTACTCTTCTACTCTGGCAAGCTGGACAAGGATGCTCTAAGGCGTCTCTATCAGGCTTACAAGGATAGGGAAGAGCTCATAAGGCGTTTTAACGTACTTGTTCCAACCATAGACCTCGGTCCGAGCGATTACATAAGGGAGATCGTGAAGGTGGTGTGAGTGATAGGGATAGCTGCTTCACTGGCTCTCGCGGTTTACCTGCGGAGCTATGTTCCCCTTATCGGGGTAGCTGTCTGGCTGCTCTCGCGCAGGAACCGGGATTTGGGCCTGCTCGCTTATTCTGTCTACGCTCTCTATATTGCAAACTTCCTCCGGGTAGACACTATCTATCTATACATTCCCCTTGTTGAAGCCCTTGCTGTGGCATCGTCCGCTCTCCTGCTCCTCGAAGATGTTCTGAGGGGGGGAACCCGCAGAGACAGAGTCGAGTTCGTCCTCTCCGTCCTTGTCCTCGGCGGTGCTGTATCCCCCGAGCTTCTAGTGGCGGGAGCTGTGCTGTACCTCGCCCTCAAACTCAGGCTGGACTACGTCTCGGTCATTGTTTCCACCGCACTTCTAGTTTTTCTCCTCCTGTTCCAGGAGAGCCTTGACATCAACGGTGGAGCATCTCTGCAGGTGGGGGTGGTGTCTGCCTTTGGGGTATTCCTTCTGCTCTACAGCCTTACAAGGATAAATATTAAAAAGGTAAAAATGTTTAATTTAGATTCGAAACAGAGGATAGGGTGAACCATCTTGAGAACACTGATAATAATCCCAGCGTACAACGAGGAACTGACGATTGGGTCAGTCGTTGCTCTTGCCAAGAAGTATGGGGATGTTCTTGTAGTGGATGATGGGTCCACGGACAGGACGTCAGAGATAGCCAAAGAAGCAGGGGCCGTTGTCATACGGCACGAGGTTAACAGGGGTAAGGGTGCCGCCCTCAGAACGGGCTTTAAGTACGCTCTTGCCGGGGATTATGATGTTGTCGTGACGATAGACGCCGACGGCCAGCACAACCCAGATGAAATACCTCGCCTTGTTAATCCAATAGTCACTGGGAAAGCTGATCTCGTGATTGGCTCTCGATACCTTGGAGGGGCCAGCAAAAAGGTGCCTCTCTACCGGCGCCTTGGCCTATGGGTCCTCAATAAAGGAACTAAGCTTGCTGCGGATACAGAGGTGGATTCCCAGAGCGGTTTTCGAGCTATACGTGTCACAGCCCTAGGAAAGTTGAACTTAAACAGTGATGATTATTCCGCTGAGACGGATATGATAGTAAAAGCTCGCGAAGCTGGGTTGGTTATAAAGGAAGTCCCGATAAGCGTGAGGTATGATGTCCCAAACAAGCATAAGAGGAACCCCTTATCTCATGGTCTTAGCCTTCTTGCTGCGATATTGGGGTTGATCGGATACAGAAGACCGATGTTGTTCTTTGGTATTTTAAGCCTGCTGTCATTTGGGGTTGCTGCAGTTCTGGGGTACTGGGGCTTTCGACCGTATCAGCAGACTGGACACGTGGTCCTGACTCAAACTATAGGTGCTGGAATATTTGTGATTATTGGAATACAATTCTTTGTTTCAGGTCTGATGTTGAATGTGTTAGCGAAGATGGTGAGGGAGTGAAGTATGGAGCTTTCAAAGAAAGCTAGTGTAATTATAGTTACCTACAATCATAAAGAATACCTGAAAGAGTGTTTGGGCTCTGTTCTTATGAACGATCCTTTGGAGGTTATTGTCGTTGACAACGGTTCTACTGATGGGACCGTTGAATTAATTGAAAAAGAATTCCCTCAGATTAAATTAATTAAAAGTTCACGGAACCTTGGATATGGTGGGGGGAACAACCTTGGAGTTAGACATGCGAGAGGGGAGTATGTGGTTATCTTGAACCCCGATACAAAGGTCGAGAAAAATTGGCTTGAAGAGCTTTTAAATCCTCTAACAAAAAGTGAGCATCTGATAACGACTCCTAAGATACTTCTCTATGATGGTTCGGCAATAAACACGGTTGGCAATATTGTGCATTTTACTGGATTAACATTCACAAGGGGTTATTTAGAATCTCCAGAGAAATACAGCAAGCCTGAATATCTAAGCGGTATCTCTGGTGCTTGTTTTGCTATGCTAAGGGAGGATTATCTAAAACTGGGGGGTTTTGATGAGAATTTCTTTGCATATAATGAGGATGGAGAATTTTCTTGGAGAGCTCATGCTTGGGGGTTTAGAATTTTGTATGTGCCGACTGCGGTAGTTTATCATGATTATGAGCTCAAAGTCCCCCCGGAGAAGATTTATCACCTAGAAAAAGGGAGGTATATAATTTTGAGGAAGTACTTAGGGTGGAGGGAACTTTTGCTGATACTTCCTTCTTTAATTATGACGGAAATTTTGACTTGGGGCTACTCAATTTTAAATGGAATTAGTGGGGTTAAATTTAAAATAAAAGGACTAAAAGATGGCATAACCATGAAAGTCGAAAAAATAGGATGTAATAAGAAAAAACTATTGAAAAAACTTGATTGGAAGGTTCCTGAGGAGCAACTAAGTTATAGTGTGGTTGATATGGCTATGAAGAAGATTGCAAATATTATCTATTGGTTAAATTACAAGGTGATTGCAAGGTGAAGGTAGCTTTAGTTTGTTCCCATGGGGGTCATCTAACGGAAATGCTTTACTTGATGGATGCAGTTAGGAATCATGATGTATTCTTCATAACTTATGATAACTTTAGAACTCGCGATCTGCCGTACAAAAAATATCTCCTGGAAAATATTGGGACAAATCCTGTAAGAATGTTGAAATCGTTTTTCCAAATTGGAGTTATATTGGCCAAAGAAAAGCCAGGGGTCATAATAAGCACTGGTTCGGAAATAGCAATTCCAGCATTTGTCATAGCCAGATTTATGGGCATTAAGACTATCTTTATTGAAAGCTGGTGCAGGATAAAGACTAAATCCGGAACTGGAAAGATAGTTTACTATTTATCGGATTTGTTCTTAGTCCAATGGCCTCAGTTGCTGGAACTCTATGGAAATAAAGCAAAGTACGTGGGTGCGGTTGTATGATATTCGTAACTGTGGGTACTCATTATCAAGGATTTGAGAGACTGATAAGAAAAATGGACGAGATAGCTGGTAGGATAAACGACGAAGTAATAATGCAGATAGGATACACAACCTACGAACCAAAAAATGCCAAATGGTTTAGGTTTGTTGAATATGAGAAAATGCTGGAATTTATTAAAAATAGTGATGTGATTGTTTGCCATGGTGGAGCAGGGACATTATTGGATGCTCTCCGATTTAATAGGCCAATTGTAATTGTTCCACGACTAAAAAAATTTGGAGAAGTCTATGATGACCATGAAGTGGAGCTTGCAGAAGCGCTAGAAAGCGCAGGAAGAGCAATTGTTGTCTATGATGTTGAAAAATTGGAAGACACGATAAAAAATTTTATGCTAATGGCATCTAAGCCAATTAAACGAAACAGAAGGCTCGTTAACTTCTTGAAAGAATACCTGCGAGGGATAGATGCATGAAAATTGCAATGATAATCTCAACTCCGTTTCCACCAGAGGAGGGTATTGGGTATTATGCTTATAATCTTTCCAAGAAGTTAATTGGGCGAGGGCATGAAGTTACAGTGATAACTAGAGGAAATATCGAGGGCATTGAACACTTTTATTTTGACGGAATCGAAGTATATAAACTTCCATTCTTTCCAGTGTATCCGTTTCACGTTCATGTTCATAAACTGTTCCTGAAGAGGTTCTTTAACCGGCTGGGCAGAGAATTTGATGTTATTCATGTGCACTCTCCTTTATCCCCTCCGATTGAACCTGAAGTAGTCAATATACCACTAATCTCTACCATTCACACCTCATTAATGGAGGATATAAAGCATTATCAAGTGCAGAACGTGGAAACTATCGGACAAAAATTGACAACATATTTATCCGGATACCCTCTAACGATGAAGTTGATAGAAAATTCTAGTATTATCACCACAGTATCGTCCGCGGTGGCAAGAGAGGTTCAAGAATACTATGGTAGAACTCCTCTAATTTTGGGGAATGGAGTTGATGAAAGGAAGTTCTACCCTGTAGAGAATAAAGAAGGAGGGTACCTGCTTTACGTAGGCAGACTCGACTACAGAAAAGGCGTGATTGATCTTCTAAAAGCCGCCCAGGTTTTAAGGAATGATTTGGGCTATGTTAAGATCCTCATTGTGGGGAAAGGCCCGTTGTATAATAATATTAAAGTGGCGATCACAAGAAACAACTTAGATAATGTTAAACTTCTTGGGCATATTCCGTGGGAAAGACTCTTGTGGCTATACCGCAATGCGGAAGTGTTTGTATTTCCCTCCCACTATGAAGGATTGCCCACGGTAGTTCTTGAGGCCATGTCATCAGGTCTTCCCGTTGTTGCCAGTGACATTCCTGCTCATAGGGATGTCATAGTCACAGGATACAATGGTCTTCTTTCAAAGAAAGGTTCTCCAGAAAGTATAGCTGAGAACATTTTAACAGTTCTAGAAGATGAAAAGCTTAAGAAGAAACTTGAAAAAAACGCAAGAAAGACTATCGAGAGAAAGTTCACATGGAATAAAATAAGCAGGAAATTTGAGAGAATTTACGAGTCAGCCACTAGCTAAAGGTGGTAGAACTATGAAAGTGGCGATAATCTGCTTCGATTTCAAGGAATCAAACCTTCGAAAGCAGCCATGGAGATACGTGTACGAAATTGCAAAGGGACTTAAATCCCACGGACATGAGGTTTTCATCATAACCAACTCGAACAATAAGACGGATATCACCGGAATACGGGTTTTTGGCGTTGGTAGATTGTTCATTCCCCTAAAAGGGGAATCGAAAGAAGTCATAGAGGTCTTAGACCGGGAAAATCCTGACCGGGTAATCATGCTCCTAGGGCTGACAAGCTTCCTTCGGACTCACTTTGAGATCAAACAGCCTGTTATTGGTATCCTCACAAGCCCAATATACTCATTGGGGGAGCTGGTAAAAAACATTGGAATCAGAGACTTGATATCTTATTACAGATACACAGTCATGCACCTCATAAACTCACTCGTACCCAGCTTTCTAGTAAGAAAATGGTCGCAGAAATTTGAATATATACTCGTACTGAGTCGACATAACCAGGAGAGACTTATCAAAAAAGGAGTTTCAGAGGATAAAGTTGTTGTAGTACCTCCTGGGATAGATGAAGAGTTCTTAGAGCTTCCGGAGCAGGAAGCTATCAATCGTATTAGATCGGAAATTGATCCAGGCGGGATACCGATAGTAATGTACTATACCTCTCCATTGACTCTAAGGGGGACTGATACGTTAGTTAGGGCTTTACCCTATATTTTGAAGGAAAAAGAAGTTAAACTACTAATCCTCTCTAGGCCGGACTATAAAAGAGTCTTAAAAGAAGAGATGAAGCTCAGAAAACTTGCAGAAAATCTGGGCGTTAAAGAAAATCTTGTAATAATTTCAAAATATTTTCCACCAAACAAAGTTAAAGCATATGTAAGTTCCTCGGATGTTATTGTACTCCCGTTTAAGCTTGTCTTCTCGGACGTTCCTCTGAGCATCTTAGAATCAATGGCTTTGGGAAAAGCTGTTATCAGCACTAATGTTGATGGAATCCCAGAGATATTAAGAGGCAGGGGACTTGTCGTTAGGCCAAATGATCCTAAAGACTTGGCTAACTCAATTTTACTGGTGTTGGACGATGAGGAGTTGAGAAGAGATTTGGAAAAAAAAGCCCATGAATACATGATGCAGTGGAGGAGATGGGATGACATTGCAGATGAGGTTTCAGAGTTAATAGGGTGAAGAGGTTATGGATCCTCCGAGGCTCATATGTATCATCGGGCCAGATGGGGCTGGAAAAACGACCCAAGCCAAGTTGTTAATTGAAAAACTACGTGAGAGGGGGTATAAGTATGAATACAGGTGGATGAGGTTTCACCATTTGTTTTCTCTGCCTCTTCTTGCGCTTGCGAGGCTTATGAAATTAACCGAAGTCGAAACTTTGTCAGATGGAAAAAAATTGGGATATCACCACTTTTATAAATCCAAACTGGTTTCTACGATCTACCCTTTCATTCTCTATATTGACACTCTTCTTGCTATGATATTCAAAATTTACATTCCGCTAAAGATTCAAAGAAAAAGAATTGTTTGTGACAGATTTGTTCATGATACCTTAGTGGATCTAGCAATAGATTTGAACGACCCAGACTTCATCAATTCTAAGATAGCCAAGAAATACTTGAAGTTAATTCCAAAAGATTGCCAGACGATACTATTAATTGCTCCGTACGAAAGAATTAAAAAACGCAGAGAGGATTTAAAATTTGATAAGAGCCTTGAAAAGAGAGTTATGATATACAAAGAGTCTAGTAAAGAATTTCCATCAATAAAAATAGTAGATGCCTCCTCGGACATTGAACGTATTCAGGAACAAATATTGTGGGCAGTATGCGGTGAGAGTAATGGGAATTTCAAGAATCTATCATAACTTGGCCAAAGGCGACTGTCCAATGTACATTAAGGCTCCGATATTGCTTTTGTCCAACTGGTTGTTTCAAGGAATTTTATATATGGACAAAACGGAGAGAGTTTTTAAATTAGCTTTAGATATGTTGTTCACTCTGGTGTTGGTTTTTTTGGGAGTAAACCTGGGGGTCTCTATATTGATTGGTCATACTTTCAATTGGATATTGAATGGGCATGTTTTTGTGGTTTTTAAAAATCTTAAAATTATAACGACCCCGAGAGAAAAGTTTGATGTATATTTAGAGAGGCTAAAGAAAAGGGTTGAAAATGAACCAAGTATTGTTTGGGCAGGAGTTTATGGGAGCTTGGTAAGGGGAGAATTCAAAGAAACTTCAGATTTAGACATTAGGCTTATAAGGAAGCTAGGAGTTATTAATGGCGTGAGGGCATGTATATTTGTGATGAGGGAAAGAAGCTGGGCGACATTTCATAAGTTCCCGCTGGATATCTATGTTGGGGATAGTGTTAGGTTCTTAGAGAACATGAATAAAAAAGAACTGCCAATAACTCTTAAGGGTGAGTTTGATGCATATTTACATAGTTTATAACTATGATTATTACAATCCAAGAAACGGAGGCGGGATAAGGTATACTCATAATTTAATAAGATATTTACTTAAACGAGATTTAGACGTCACATTGATTGGAGTACACCTGCCAAATATTAACAAAACAGCATTTTATAAGTCCGGTCCCAGCACGATTTATGTAGCAAGAAATTCTGATAGTGCTTTAAAATTTTTCATTAACTTATTTCTAAAGGTTCCATTCCTAAAATTCAAAGAAAATTCAATTATACATGCTCATCGGTCATATTTCCTTCTTCCATTTATCCTATTCCATCCTCGAGTGCCCAAGGTAGTTACATTACACATGAAACCTCTGGAGTTTGTTCGAGTAGAATATCCTCGTTATTTTAAATTAGTTGATATTCCACATAAACTTATTGAGTTCTTTTGTTTAGATAATATTGATGCAATTATAGCTATTAATGAAGACATAAAATCTGCATATGAGAAAAGATATCCAAAAATTAAAGGCAAAATAAAAGTAATATCGGGATCTGGAATTGATGTAGACAAGTTTAGGCCTATGGATAAAGAAAAAATGCGTGAGAAATATGGATTTGAGGTCAATGAAAGTGTAGTTCTCTTTGTGGGAAGACTTGAGAAAATAAAAAATGTGGATTTCTTAATACGTTCATTTGCCATATTATTAAGAAATGCCCCAAATTCGAGATTGGTTATTGTTGGACGTGGGACTCAACAGAAGAATTTGGCCAATCTAGCTAAAGATCTTGGTATAGAGGATAGAATTACCTTTATGGGAGAGGTTAATCCAGAAAAAATCCCTGAAGTCTATAACTGTGCAGATGTACTTGCTTTGCCTTCTCTCTCCGAAGCTAGCCCTACAGTAGTAAGAGAAGCGTTGGCATGTGGTATTCCTGTTGTGTCCATGAATGTAGGAGATGTAAATAAGATAATCACTAACCCAAAGTTAGGTATTATTGTTAATGAATATAATGAGAAACTTTTCGCAGACGCTCTATTTGAGACTCTTAAATTAGTCAGAGATCATCCAGAGGAAGTAAAAGAAAAATGCAGAGAAGTAGCTTTGAAGCGGTTTAGTTTTGAAACCGTTGCAAAAAGCTACCTTGAAGTCTACAAATCGCTAATTCGGGAGAGGTGAGTACACATGAAGAAACTCTTAATAGTGGGGGTCATGTGTTTATTTATAACCTTATCAGCTTATCTGAATCTGACCTATGAAATTACCAGTGGTGGGTTTCCAGGAAAGGTTGTCACTTTTATTTATACTAACTTTCAAAATTATCATTATTCTTTTTCATTGGTAGATAAGGGAAGTGTGGTTATACTTACAGTCTTATCAGAACTTTTATCTGAGTCCCCGGAGCATATATTGTTGTTTCCATTTGGAATTTTCTTTACATCCTTGGGCTACTATGTGTTATTTAAGGAAATATTTAATTCAACCAAAATTGGATTTTTCTTTTTGGTATATGCACTAATTGGTGGTCTCGCAAGTGGAGATCAAATTGGAGCTTATGCTGGGGCGTGGGTCTTTATACTACTTGCCCTGTTTATACTTTTTTTATATAAATATACATTAGATAGTGAAAATCATAAATTTGTAGTTATTGTTTACTTTCTATATGTTGGGTTATTTATGTACTGGCATACACCAGAAGCTATAGCATTATTCTTTTTCACATCTTTGGTCGTTGTATTGATAATTGTAAGTTTAATGACAAAAATGGATCATAAAAAGGAGATTAATGGGAAATATATTTTTGTTTATATATCAATGTTAGTTACAACTTTGTCGTTTAAGGAGTTGCTGTTTACGAAAGGCGGATACATATCTCAAATAAGTTTGAGTACCTTTGTTAGATCCTATACTGATTGGATACATCTAGTGGCTGTTAGGTTAAGACTCATTAATGTCAACACGAAACTAAGTAATTCTTTTTACTACACTCCCTCTAGTAAACTAGCCACCGTGAGTACAGTGGCCGATTCCATACTTATACTATTTATTATATTTCCAGTTATAGTTAGTTATATTGTGGACATTAAAATATTAATAAGTAAGGACTATTCTTTTACAAGATTATTGGTCCTTAAATGGTCATTGATATCGACTCAAGTTCTTTTAACAATTTTTTATGGCCTCACTGGTGGGGCAGGCCCGGGAATAACTACAACGCTGTTTCCAATCGCTTCCGTTATTAGTATCCTGGAGATAAAGCATTATCTGAAATGGGAGATGTTTAAAAATTTATTGACTTTATACTTAGCGGTACTCCTTATCTTGAACACTTTAGGTGTTGTTTATCCGGTAGTAGACAAGGTTGAACATCCAGGTCTTAAATACATAGACCTCGCGACAAGTGCGTACTGGTTCAGTGAGAAACTAAGTGCCAAAGAAATAGCCTCTAAAGGGGTGTTGACTGATTTTAAAACGGCTACTAAAGTCTCGACTTTGCTTGCAAAACGCAATATACAATTTAATTACATATGCTTTACTCCAGAATATTATCAGGTACTTTCTGGAGATTACCATAAAATCAAAAAATTCAGTGACAGTGGAAGTTTGAAGGAGTTTAGATATGTTCTAGTTGATATTAAATATATTAAAAAACCAGTGGAAGTTGACCAAGGATGGATCCCCTTGAAGCCTATCGCGACTATAATGGGCAAACTTAACTTTAACCATAATTTAAACAAGATATATGATAATAGGCTGATTGTTATGTATCACCATATAAACTGCTGACATTGTGATTTTATACTTTTCGCGATCTCGCATGCTCTTAGCCGTTTTTGTTGGTTGATCTCAATATCAAACTCTTTTGCAATATTTCGTCTTTGTATTTTGAGTTTTCGATTATCTTTTTCATCATTTTCATTTAAAACCTCAATGAGGGCTTTGGCGAAAGTTTTTTCATCTACGTTTGCTGGGAGAAGACGTCCGAGTTTACTATTTCTGATTAGCAATGGTACGAGGCCAACGTCTGTAGAGACTACAGGGATACCACATGCAAATGCTTCAAGCGCAGGAAGAGGTCCTGTTTCTACCGTGGATGTTATAGCTAACACGTCTGCACAGTTGATCAATTCTGGGATTGATTTAAGTGGGAACTCTCCCATAAAAATAACATCTTTATTCAAATCAAGCTCTTTTATTAAAGTATCTAGATACTCTTTATATTTATAGTTCTTCACGGGTCCTACGAATACAAGCTTTGTATTTGGGATCATTGACCTAACAATAGCAAACGATCTGATTAGTAAATCTCCTCTTTTTATCCTGTTGACTACTGCAACTTGTAATATGACCTTGCTTGACATGGGAATTCCATACTTGCGCCGAACTCTTCCTTTATCTAGAGGTTTAAATAACTTAGTATCTACAGACTCGTGCGTCATTCTATATATTTTCTTTGCAACCCACAGGTATCTATTTTTATAATAACCACTGTATCGAGGTGAAGCAATGATTATATCTACATATCTTAAAAATATCGGTTCTACTATATTGTAAACTATTTCCATGAGATAAGATAAAACGCGATTTTCTTCTCTAACTGCTCGAAAATGTGTAAAAACACTCTCGAAAACTTTTGGATTTTTAGGTTTAAACATTATAAATGGTAGAAGATATGCTGGATGAGAGGATATTATAACTGCAGAATCTGGTATTTTTAAAAAAGGGACTTGGAACATAAGTTTTAAGGTAAACAATATCCAATTTTTAGGCTTTTCAAATATAGGGATGAAAGTGAAGTTTTCATCTTCGAATTTTTTTTCTCCTTCTTTCATTCCAATAAGTGTAACTTTATATTCTCTTTTTTTTAGGAGATATTTTATGAATCTTAAATATGTGGCAGGATTTCCTGAAGCTTTACTTTCCACATATGCTGGATCAAATGGGAACACTACTACTATGGGTATATTCTTGTCTTCCATTATTACTATCCTCCTTTTTTCTCAAAATAAAAAACAATCCTGGCGAATATATGGGAAACTTTTTTAATATTTTATATGCTATTTTCCAAAAACCTCTTGGTGCTGTTCCTACTGAAAAATAAAAAGATTCAACTTCTAGGTCAGTTCCTTTAATCAATCGCATAAAGGTCGCATAAGTTGGCCAGAAAGTGTGACCTGCAAGATACATCTCCCTACCAAAAATTCCATGTCTGAGCATATAATAAATGAAGCGCAAACTGAAGGCATTTGGTAATGTAACAATTAATTTTGTTTCCTTAGACATGACCTTGCTGATCCTCTCAAGAGCCTCCCCTGGATTTTTAGTGTGTTCGATAACATCTGCAGCAACTATTACATCCCATTTTATATTCTTTATTTCTTCGATTTTATCAAATTCCTCTACATTACCATAGATTATATCCGGTTGTTTTATTAACTCTATGGCCTCTTTATCTACATCGATACCAAGTAGGAACTTCGCATGTTCTCTCATCTTTACATGTAACGACTCTTCAAAATTTTTTGCATCTCCAATAGCACCGATGTGACAAACTTTTTTCCCTTTAATCAATTCAATAATTTTTTCAGGTTTTATGACGACTTCTGTTTTTGGAATTTTAACTTCTAACCACATGTTTCTTCTCCCTCAAATGCTATGTGCAATCCATAGCTTAAAAATTTTGTCTCCTCTTGGCAACTGTAGTGTGCCGAAATACTAAATGAGCTAAATGAGCTTATGACTAGCTGGATTTACTCCCTAAATCTTTTCTTTATCATTAAAAACAGCTCAGTATCTTCTTTATCAATACTTCCGCTAAGATAAACTAAAATATAATAAACCCCCAAAAATACCAAGAGAATAAGAACTGCATACCGAAGGGTTAGTACTGTTATATGTATGCTCTTAACAAATCCAAGCAAAACGAAGCCAATAACTAAAGACTTTGTGCAATTTCTGCTAAAGGGATGAATTTTGATCCTCCGATAAAGCCAGAAAGACTTAATCACATTAGCGGCAGTATATGAAGTTGCAGTAGCACTAGCGGCTCCGACTATTCCGTATCTGGGAATTAGAAGGGCATTCAGTATAATATTGAAAATGGCTGCGAAAGAGTTTCCAATCAAATTTAATTTTGGTTCCCCAATTGCAATTAAAGTCCACTCATTTAAGCCTAAAAATGCATGGGTCATAAACCCTAGTGCTAGAATCTGAAGTGTCAAGCTAGCAGGGATATAGTTTTCCCCAAATAGAAAGTTTATGGTTGCCTCGGGAAATATAAAAATTACGCTGAAGAGAGGAAAAGTTAACAGAAAAATCCATTTGGTTAACACTTGGTAAATTCTCTTCATTTCCGGTATCTTTCTCTGGACATAGAGTTGAGATAAAGAAGAGAGATAAAGAAATGCGGCAGAGTTCAAGAAAACTGGAAGTAACTGGGCTAAAGGAGTTGCGGCGTTGTAAAGACCAACAATATTGGAACTTTTGTAATAACCTAACATTAATGTATCTGCCCAGGTAATCACAAAACCTATGATACCTGTAAGCATGAGGGGAATTGAAAATTTGATAAGTTCCATTCCAATTCTCCAATCAAAGTAGAATCCTATCTCAAAGATACCACGAGTTTTGACTTCAACAAATAGTATGAACCATATTGCAGATTGGGCTAGGGTATACGCCAAAAATATTGAAATAAATGGGAAGTTAAGTAGCGCTATAGATAGAACAAATATTAGCAACAATAATGGATAAAATATATTAAAAAATACCCTCTCTCTGACTCTCCCAAAGCCTTGAGTACTTGACACTATATTCACAGTTACTGCGGCAAATGGTAATGCAAAGGACATTATTTTTAGACCATAAGCTAATCTTCCTTCACTGAAGACTTGGGAAATATTTTCCGCTCCGAGAACTAGAAATATTGTCCCAGCTAAACTGCTCAATGCAACCACAATCAGAGCCGTAGAAACCAGTACCTTAACTTTCGAAGGTTCGGTTTTCTTGTAAACTGCAACTTCTCTTGGTAGGGCATTAGGAATACCAAGTGTAACTATAATAAATATGACGTTCAAAACAGTTAAAGCCAAATTAAACACTCCGTACTCACTGACAGAAAAGTATCTTGCTATTACAGCCCTATTTAAGAATCCAAAGAACATTGAAACAACAGTTCCAACGAAGACTATTCCTGTTCCCCTCGCAATCTTGTGTAATTCTTGGCTTGTCTCGTTCATATAGAAGCCTTCCTGTTAATCTTTTTAGTTTTATTGTTGTTTTACACTTCTGCCTTCTCTGTTAAATACTTCCGTAATGCATCTTCCCAAGACTCCATTCTCAAATGGAGTTTTCTCAGTTTCTTATTCTTCAGCGCGGAGAACCTCGGCCTCCTTGCCAACCTATTGAGCTCATTTGACTTTATGGGCTTTATTTGGACGTCCCAGTTCAAAATCTCAAATATTATCTTGGTGAACTCATACCACGAGCAAAAGCCTTCATTGACTATGTGATAGATTCCGAACTCCGCCTTTAATTTCAGAAACTTCCTCAAAGTTCTGGCGACATCCTTTGTGTACGTTGGGCTCATGAACTGGTCTTCCACGATTCTAAGTTCTTCTCCTCTTTTTGCCTTCTCAATGACCCACTCGACGAAGTTCCCGCCCTTGCCGCTTGCTCCAGCTTTTCCGTAAAGGCTTGCTACCCTGATTATATAATGCTTAGAAGAGTAGTTCTGAGTGAAAATCTCCCCAGTGTACTTGCTAGCCCCATAGACGTTTATCGGGTTTGGAACATCATCTTCAGTATACGGCTCTCCCTTTTCTCCATCAAAAACGTAGTCAGTGCTGATATAAACGTTGATCGCTCCAATCTCATTTGCAACCCTTGCAACATTCAAAGCCCCTATCGCATTCACAGCAAAGGCTTTCTCAGGATAACGCTCGGCATCGTCCACCCTAACGTACGCGGCAGTGTTGATAATAACGTCTGGCTTCATTCGTTTGAGAATTTCAAGAGTTTTCGGAATAGTCACATCGAGGTCTTTATGTGTTAAAGGGATAACCTCAAAATTCGAGTCTTCACTGAAGATCTTTACGAGGTCTGTCCCAAGCTGACCGTTTGCTCCAATTATAGCTACCCTCATTTGTTATCACCTAAAACAGCTCGCCTTTCTCAACAAGCTCCCTCAAAGTTGGCCACTTCTGGTCCTTTGGCGAGATTATAGGGTCTTCAACCGGCCACTTAATTCCCACATCGGGATCGTTCCATATCAGGCCGCCTTCATAGTCGGGGGCGTAGACGTTGTCCACCTTGTAAACAACCTCTGCGACATCGCTCAGAACCACGAACCCGTGGGCAAAGCCCCTTGGAATGTAGAGCTGGTACTTGTTGAACTCTGATAAAATAACCCCAACGTACTTCCCGAAGGTCGGAGAGTCTTTTCTCAAGTCCACGGCAACATCGTAGATGACCCCCCTAACGGCCCTCACTATCTTCGCCTGCGCGTAGGGCCCTCTCTGGAAGTGCAGACCCCTAAGAACGCCGTATTTTGAGCGAGAGTGGTTGTCCTGCACGAACTCCCCCTTAATGCCGGCCTTCTCAAAGTCGGACTTCTTGTAGGTCTCCATGAAGAAGCCCCTCGCGTCCTCGAAGACCGTGGGCTTTATCAGGATGACGTCAGGAATCTCCAGCCTCTTGAACTCGAAGGGCATTTTTATCACCTTTCTTCAAAGCGGGTCAATAACCAGTTTACCATCCCAGTTTCCAGGGCGTAGGATGGAGAACTTTCTCGTTAACTAACGGCCTCCACCACCACTCGTTTTCGAGGTACCATCTAACGGTTCTCCCAATGCCCTCCTCGAAGCTGTATTTGGGGCGCCACTTGAGGTCGCGGGTTATCTTCCAGGAGTCGAGGGAATAGCGGAGGTCATGGCCGGGCCTGTCCTCGACGAACTCGATTAGACTATTATCTTTACCCATAAGTTTCAGGATAGTCTTGACAACCTCTATATTCCTCTTCTCCTCGCCGGCGGAGATGTTGTATACCTCCCTTGATTCTCCATTGAGTAAAACGGCCTCAATTGCCCTCACGTGATCCTCCACATAGAGCCAATCCCTGACGTTTTGGCCCGTGCCATATATTGGAATCTTGAGATCCATGCTTGCCCGTATTATCGTCTTTGGGATGAGCTTCTCTGGGAACTGGTACGGGCCATAGTTGTTGGTGCACCTTGTTATGGAAGCGTTCAAGCTGTAAGTTCTAGCCCATCCGAGGACGAGCATGTCGCTGGCCGCTTTGGTGGCGGAATAGGGTGAGGACGGCATCAGGCGGTCGTTTTCGGTAAAGGAACCCCTTAAAATGTCACCGTAGACCTCATCCGTGCTTATGTGGACGAACCTAACTTGAGGATTTTCTTTCCTGACGGCTTCCAAAAGAGTGTATGTTCCAACAACATTGCTATTCAAAAAGTGCTCCGGGCTTGAAATGCTCCTGTCCACGTGGCTTTCTGCGGCGAAATGTACCACTCCGTCAGCTTTCTTAACCAACTTGCTCACGAGTTCAAAGTCCGCTATGTCTCCTTTGATGAAGGTATATCTTTCATCCTCTTCAAACTCTTTCAGATTTGCAGGGTTGGAGCCGTAGCCGAGCTTGTCCAGGTTTATCACTTCCCAGTCATCGTGTTTCTCCAGAACGTAGCGGATAAAGTTGCTTCCTATGAAGCCCATCCCTCCCGTTACAAGAAGCCTCATGGTTTCACCTCACAGTATAAGCCTGGAATTGTCGCCGACGACGAGTTTCCTGCCAAGTGGGTGGGAAGTGCCGTTGATTATCCTCACGCCCCGCCCTATCAGGCTCTCAACTATCCTCCCCGCGTTCCTTATCTCGCTGCCTTCCAGAACTATCGAATCCTCGATCTCGGTGTTCTCAATGAGGACATTGTCGCCAATGCTCGTGTATGGCCCGATGTAGGCGTTTTTAATCCTGCAGTTCTTCCCTATAACGACCGGTCCCTTGATAACAGTATTCTCGTCAATTTCTGTTCCTTCCTCAATGACAACCCTTCCGTGGATTCTGGCCTTTGTGTTAACTCTAACGTCCCTCTTTATGTCGTCCAGAATCAGCCTGTTGGCGTCTAAGAGGTCCTCGGGCTTCCCCGTGTCCTTCCACCAGCCGGTGACCTTTGTCCACCCGACTTTGTAGCCATTGTCAATAAGCCACTGGATTGCATCCGTAATCTCAAGCTCGTTCCTCCAGGACGGCTTTATGTTCCTCACCGCTTCATGGATAACCGGCTTGAAGAAGTATATGCCGACCAGTGCAAGGTTGCTCGGTGGAGCTTTGGGCTTTTCAATGAGTCTCTTTATGGTCTTACCGTCTTCGCTCAGCTCGGCAACTCCGAACTGCTGGGGATTAGGAACCTCCTGAAGGAGTATGCTGGCATCGAAGTCGTTCTTCTCGAAGTACTTTTTGTGTTTCACGATTCCCTCTCTCAGTATGTTGTCTCCAAGGTACATTACGAAGTCCTCATCACCCAAAAAATCCCTCGCGACTAGAATGGCATGGGCCAGCCCCTTTGGCTCCCCCTGGTAGATGAACTCAATGTTGGCATCCCATTCCCTGCTTAAGACCGTCTTCTTAACCTGATCTGCGTTAGGGCCAACTATTATTCCTATTTCATGAACACCTGCCTCGATTACATCTTCAATGGCGTAGAACAGCACGGGCTTGTTTGCCACTGGAATTAGCTGCTTCTGCTGGGAATATGTGAGCGGTCTAAGCCTGGTGCCGTGACCTCCAGAGAGTATGAGCGCTTTCATTACACCACACCGTAAAAATTAATCCCTTTAAAGCTTTAAACCTTTTCGAGGGGTCAAATGAGCAGGGTTATCACGCCTATAACCAAAACTACAATGTTTATCACCCGCTTAAGCCGTTCGCGATCAACCGTGGAGTTAACGTGCGTGCCCAAATAAACTCGTTCTTCTAGGAAGAAAACCTGTCAAATCGATTTCTCAATATCTGGATACACAAAACATTAGCAACTAGTACCTTAGTTGATGCGGTGCATCAATGGTAAGAATAGAAAAAAATTCCTTATAGCTTCAAACCTTTAACTCTTCTCCGGGCTGGAGTATAACGACCTCAGCCTTCTCTCCAACGAGCCTCTTGAACTCCTCGGGATCTTGAGCTATTGGAGGCCAAGTGCTGTAGTGCATCGGCACAACCTTCTTCGACTTGAGAAGTTCAACTGCTTTGGCCGCTTCTTTTGGACCCATAGTGAAGTGCCCTCCTATCGGGAGGAGGGCCACGTCAATCGGACCGTAGAGCTCGTTGAAGAGCGCCATATCGGAGAACACGAACGTATCTCCCGCGTGGTAGATGGTCTTCCCGTCGAGCTTCACTATGAAGCCGGAGGCGTTGCCTATGCTGTGTATCCCGTCGCTGCTGGAGTGCCAGGCCGGGACCTGGACGATGAAGACCCCGTCGATTTCAGTGGGCCCGTAGTTCATTCCTATCGTCTCAACTTTTCCATCGGACTGCTCGCTTATGTAGTTCGCCACGTCATACATGGCAACTATCTTCGCTCCAGTCCTCTTTGCTATCTCAATTGAATCTCCAACGTGGTCGCCATGGGCGTGGGTTACTAGGATGAGGTCTGCCTCAACTTCCTCTGGCTTAACGGCCGCCTTCGGGTTGCCGCTGAGGAACGGGTCTATCAGGATCTTCTTGCTCCCCTCGATCAGAAAAGCCGCGTGGCCCAGGAACTTCACCTTCACCATTGCCACCACCTCCAGAATAAAATAACCGGAGCTTACTTAAAGGTTTCGGGTGTTCATGCTGGGCTTTTTAGTGTCCTTTTTTGCCCATAGAGGAATCTTTACGCTCAATAGTGCCTGAAAATTCCCCGATGCCCGTTTTGGGAAAGCTTATATACGATTCCACCGAGGTTTTAACGGTGAGTAATGGATGACGCTGGACTACTTCTTCAAGCCAAAGGCTATAGCCGTTATCGGGGCATCGAACGACCCCCTCAAGCTGGGCTACGAGGTCTTCAAGAACCTCAAGAAGTACAAAGCCGGGAAGGTTTACCCTGTAAACGTCAAGGACGAGGAAGTTCAGGGAGTAAAAGCCTACAAGAACGTGAGGGACATTCCTGACGAGGTTGACCTCGCGGTGATAGTGGTGCCGAAGAGGTTCGTCAAGCAAACGATAATCGACTGCGGCGAAAAGGGCGTTAAGGGGATAGTCCTCATTACAGCGGGCTTCGGCGAGGTCGGCGAGGAGGGCAAGAAGGAAGAGCGCGAGCTCGTCGAGATAGCCCACAAGTACGGAATGAGGATAGTCGGTCCTAACTGCGTTGGAGTTATGAACACACAGGACGATATGAACGCCACCTTCGTCATGGACGCGAAGAAGGGCGATATAGCCTTCATCAGCCAGAGCGGTGCTCTCGGTGCCGGAATCATCTACAAGACCGTCAAGGAGGGAATAGGCTTCTCCAAGTTCGTAAGTATAGGCAACATGGCGGACGTTGACTTCTCCGAGTTCATGGAGTACCTCGCTAACACTGAGGAGGACAAGGCCATTGCCCTCTACATAGAGGGCCTCAAGGACGGCAGGAAGTTCATGGAGGTTGCTAAGCGCGTCACCAAGAGGAAGCCTGTGATAGTCCTTAAAGCTGGGAAGAGCGAGAGCGGTGCCAGGGCCGCATCGAGCCACACCGGCTCTCTCGCCGGAAGCTGGAAGATATACGAGGCGGCCTTCAAGCAGAGCGGCGTTATAATCGCCGACACCATAGATGACATGCTGAGTATGGCGAGGGCCTTCACCCAGCCGCTTCCGAAGGGTAAGCGCGTTGCCATAATGACCAACGCCGGCGGCCCCGGAGTTCTAACGGCTGACGCAATAGACAAACTCGGCCTTAAGCTGGCCAACCTCGAGGAGAAGACGATTGAGGAGCTCCGCTCGTTCCTGCCTCCAATGGCCGCAGTCAAGAACCCGGTGGACATGATAGCATCAGCGAGGGGGGAGGACTACTACAGGACTGCAAAGCTCCTTCTCCAGGACCCGAACGTTGACATGCTCATAAGCATCTGCGTCGTGCCCACTTTCGCTGGAATGACGCCGACGGAACACGCGGAGGGGGTTGTTAAGGCAGTTAAGGAGGTTGACAACGGCAAGCCCGTCCTCGGCCTCTTCATGGCAGGCTACGTGAGTGAGAAGGCCAAGGAAGTCCTCGAAGCGAACGGAATTCCAAGCTACGAGAGGCCGGAGGATGTTGCTGCAGGTGCCTACGCCCTGGTTGAGTTTGCCAGAGCCAGGGGAGTTTTGAAGGAGGAGTGAGCATGGAGGCCCACGCGAAGCCAGGTGAGAAAGAAGCAAAGCTTCCCCCTGTGGCTCCCCTGACCATCAATGATGTCTACGAAAAGATCAAGGGTCTTATTGGTGAGATTGAAAAGGATCCTCACGAACTCCTGAAGGAGATGCGGGATGCTCGTGGTTGACACCTCAGCATTGGTGGATGCAGCAATACCTGTGAAGGGCAAGGAACACCGGAACATGATGGCAAGACGGGCAATGTCCAGTGCCGAGAGTGCTGGAATCCCCTTAGCAATGCCAAGGCTTGGGGTAGTTGAGACCATAAGTCTCATCAAAAGGCTAACTGGAAGGGACGATGTAGTTAGCCTCATTGAGGAGTATCTCTCAAGTAGAGTTCTCCAGGTTTCGGAGGACTGGATATTCGAGGATGCAAAGGATGTTGCCAGAAAAATTCACCCTCGGGCTGCTGATGCATACTTCATCCCCACTGCCAAGAAATTTGATGCAATGTTGATTTCATCAGACAGGGATATGGTTAGTAGAGCTCGAAAGATGGGTGTTAAGGCGTTTTACATTTTGGATGAGGCTGAACTTGAGGATTTCCTGAAAGAGGTATCTGGAGGTGCCGTTTAGATGGCGAAAGTTACCGACATAGTGTTGTGGGACAAGCCGGGGGAGAAGGTTCTCCTCCTGGGCAACCACGCGATAGCCAGGGGAGCGCTCGAGGCGAACATAGCGGTTTACGCGGCCTATCCTGGGACTCCGAGTTCCGAGCTGACTGATACTATGGCGGCCGTTGCAGAGAAGGCCGGCGTTTACATGGAGTACTCAACCAATGAGAAGGTGGCCTTTGAAACCGCCCTCTCCGCAGCATGGAGCGGTCTCAGGGCAATGACTGCCATGAAGCACGTTGGACTGAACGTCGCGGCCGATACCTTCATGAGTGCCGTTGGCATGGGCGTCGAGGGCGGATTCGTGATAATGGTCGCCGACGACCCGAGCATGTGGTCTTCTCAGAACGAGCAGGACACTAGGATGTACGCCAAGTTCGCCAACGTCCCCGTCCTTGAGCCCAGCTCGCCGCACGAGGCAAAGGAGATGACGAAGTATGCCTTTGAGCTGAGCGAGAAGTTCAAGCACTTCGTCATCCTGAGGACGACTACGAGGAGCTCCCACGCGAGGGGCGACGTTGTCCTCGGCGAGCTCCCGGAGGAGATCAAGACAGGCAAGAGGAAGTTCGGGAAGTTCAAGAAGGACCCGACAAGGTTCGTTGACATCCCCGCCCATTCGAGGAAGTTCCACCCGCTGATCCTTGAGAAGATCGAGAAGATACGTGAGGAGCTGAACAACTGCCCCTTCAACTGGATAGAGGGCAAAGAGGATGCAAAGGTTGGTATCATCGCCCCGGGTCTCAGCTACTCCTACGTCAAGGAAGCTCTTGCCTGGCTTGGAGTCGAGGACGTCAAGATCCTTAAGCTCGGAACACCTTTCCCAGTCCCATACGGCCTGCTTGAGAAGTTCATGGATGGCCTTGAGAAGGTCCTCATCGTTGAGGAGCTTGAGCCCGTCGTCGAGGAGCAGGTCAAGACCTGGGCCTACGACAAAGGTTTGAGGGTCCCGATACACGGAAAGGATCTCGTTCCAAGGGTATACGAGATGACCACGAGGAGGGCGGTTGAAGCGATAGCAAAGTTCCTTGGAATCGAAACTCCGATAAACTTCGCCGAGATCGACGAGAAGTACGAGAAGGTCTCCCAGATAGTCCCCCCGAGACCGCCGAGCCTCTGTCCGGCCTGTCCGCACAGGAACACTTTCTTCGCGATAAGAAAGGCGGCCGGGCCAAAGGCCATATTCCCGAGCGACATAGGATGTTACACCCTCGGTGTCCTTCCGCCGCTCAAGACCGTTGACACCACCGTTGCGATGGGTGCCTCAATTGGAGTTGCCCACGGCCTCAGCATAGCGACCAACGGCTCCCTGGCCGAGAAGGAGTACAAGGGCGGCAAGGAGAAGCAGATCATCGTGGCCACCATAGGTGATTCGACGTTCTTCCACACCGGGCTCCCGGCTTTGGCGAACGCCATCTACAACCGCTCCAACGTTCTCATCGTCGTCCTCGATAACGAGGTCACTGCCATGACCGGAGACCAGCCCAACCCCGGAACCGGCCAGACACCGCACGGACCAGGAAAGAGGATTCTAATTGAGGAAGTCGCTAGGGCAATGGGCGCCGACTTTGTGGAAGTTGTTGACCCCTACGACATAAAGGCCACCTACGAGACCATAAAGAAGGCCCTCAAGGTCGAGGGAGTTAGTGTAGTCGTCTCAAGACAGCCGTGCGCCCTCTACAGGATCGGCCAGATGCGCAGGAGGGGCGAGAAGTGGCCCATCTACCACGTCATCGAGGACAAGTGTACCGGCTGTAAGATCTGTATCAACGCCTACGGCTGTCCGGCGATCTACTGGGATCCAGAGACCAAGAAGGCGAAGATCGACCCGAGCATGTGCTGGGGCTGCGGCGGATGTGCCCAGGTATGTCCGTTCGATGCCTTCGAGCCCATGAAGGAGGGTGAGTGAAATGAGGGAGTACAACATCGTTATCACCGGAGTTGGCGGCCAGGGAATACTCACCGCCGCTAACTTGCTCGGCTGGGCCGCCCTTCACGCCGGCCACAAAGTTCGTGTTGGCGAAGTCCACGGAATGAGCCAGCGCTTTGGAAGCGTCATCGCTTACGTAAGGTTTGGGGAGGACGTCTACGGCGCGATGGTTCCCGAGGGAAAGGCCGACGTCATACTCTCCTTCGAGCCGGTTGAAGCGCTCCGCTACATCAACTACCTCAAGAAGGGCGGTTTAGTCTTCACCAACGCGAGACCGATTCCGCCGGTCCAGGTCTCGATGGGACTCGCGACTTACCCAACCCTCGACGAGATGAAGAAGATCGTGGAAGAGGACTTCGGCGGTAAGTTCATGGCCTTCGACGCCGAGAAGCTGGCCCTCGAAGCTGGAAACATCGTGACAACGAACGTCGTCCTCATCGGCGCCCTCAGCCAGACGCCGGGCTTCCCGCTTTCAGAGGAGGGGATAAAGGAAGTCATCAGGATCAGCGTTCCGCCGAAAACCATTGACGTCAACATGAAGGCCTTTGAGCTCGGCGTTAAGGCCGCCAAGGAAATGCTGGGGCTTTGATGCCCTCTGTTTTTCTTTCCCTTCCAAAAGGCTTATTAGCTTTTGTAGTGAGTAACTTTTTGATGCAAGTATGGAGTGCATTGACCCTAATGATGATAAGTGGAGCGAGGATTGGGTAATATTTCCTGCTAGAGGCGGTTGTAGGGCATTTAAAGGGGCAGACAGAGTTTATCTGCTGGAATGGACCGGCTATCTCATTGAAGGGAAAGACCTTGAGGCAGTGCTGATCAACGGCAAGCCGGCTAAGAGGCTTAAAAATGGCTTCTTTTTAGTCTCTTTTGGGAATTTCGTTGGGTTCTCTAACTTAACTCTCAAGTTCAGGAGGAAGGTGATAGAACTTCCCGTGGAAGTGCTTTCTCTAAAAGTCTCAAAGATATACCCTGGAAAGTTTTCCTCCCTTAGAGGGCACTGGGTAGAGAGACTTTCCCACCTTCAAAACATCTTTGTGAACGTGCTAACTGGGGACGTCCTTCAGTATTCAAGCACAATTCCGTTCCATCTGGAGTCTCCTACTGAATTCTCAACGGTAGAAAGTGAGGAGCCCATCAACGAGCTCTTCGCTTACCACTATCTCCGCTCGAACAGCGGGAGAATAATCAGTGCCTTTGAGACTGTGCTTCACCGTATTGAGAAAAAGCTGATCGTCGAGAATGAATGGCTGAGAGCAGATGAAGTCAACGACGTAACCCTGGAAACCCTTTTATCCATTGTTCAACACCCGGATTATCTATCACCTGCGGGGGAGGGGGTTCTGATAGCCGAGTATCTCGACGGTTATGCCCCCACTAGGGTTCTAGGTACAAGAAAGTATGAAAGCCCCGATACTCCAGAAAACCGCTTTGTCAAGTACCTCCTAAACCTGCTCATTGAGTGGGGTGAGCGGGTTATTGGAGCCTTTGAAAATGAAAACATAGCAGGGATCGATGAGATCAGAGAGCTTCTCGGGAAACTTGAGTTTATAGCTATGGATGGAGTATGGGATGATGTTGGTGACATGATTGTCTTCCCTCACACCTCCCAGACCCTGCTGAAGGGTAATGGTTACCGTGACCTGCTTGAGCTTTACCGTGAGTTCACTGCTTACGTCCCCTTCTTCGAAGAGCTTGGAAAAGCGATTGACAACAAAGACATTGCGAAGCTCTATGAGTACTGGTGCTTCTTTAAGCTGGTAGGGAAACTTGGGAATATCCTCGGGAGTAGGGGGCTTAAACTCCACGTAACACCGCTGGGAGAGCTCTCTGAGAGGGGAGACGTCTACGCTGAGTTTGACAACGGTTGGCGGCTGTATTACAACAAACGGCTAGTTCCCAGGAAGTGGAGCTATTCAGTGACGCTGAGGCCTGACTTCTCGCTGTTCACTGGAAATCCTACTAGGAGAAAAACCCAGTTAATAGGAGTATTCGATGCAAAGTTCAAGCTTGACGTGGTAGACGAAAAGGGGAGAAGGGAGTTTGATAAAGAAACTGAGACTGCTGAAAAGACAGGAAGCTACGAGACGTGGGCAAAGCTTGAAGACATCTACAAGATGCACACATACAGAGATGCTTTAGGGGCTAAGTTTGCCGTGGTGCTGTACCCTGGAAATAGGAATGTGTTTTTTGACAAGCATAATAAAAGGGTCACTGAAATCCTCCTTGAAAAAATGCTAACCGGAAATATTCAGGGAGTTGGGTACCTAAGTTTTACTCCGGAGGTGAAAGAATGATAAGCGACATTGAATATGTGTGGGTTGAACGAATAAACTTAGGCAACGAGGATATGAAGGAAAATTTTGAGAGAACGATAAAAAATGGGGTCGAGATTAACGAGAAATTAGAGGTTATTTTGAAGGAAGTTCTTGGGGAAGAGGAATACTCAGACTTTGTAACTAGAGACAATGGCAGAAAGAAAGTGCGATTCTGGGGCAAGGGACAGTCATATGAAAGATATGGCCTTCCGGATTTTGGCGACATGATAATACTGATTGGATACCAGAGAGGAAGATATGAACCCGCAATGTTTATTGGAATAACAAGCCGCACTTATAATGATGAAAGATTGAGGGGGTATTTAAGAAACCACACTGATGTTACTTGGAATGAGCCTGACAAGTTTCCCAATGTGTTCTTTGTAAAACTCAGGGAATATATGGACGAAAGGTTGGCCAAAGAAGTTGGGGAACTATTCGATGCAGGGCAGTTGATACCCCCGCGAGGGAGTCTTTCGAAAATACCGATCTCCAAATTTAGTGAAGAAAACCAGCAAAAACTCCTCACTATTAGAGATCAGCTGTTGTCTGAAGTTCACATAATTATGGATAAGTTATCTATAAGTACTCTAGGGGATGAGAAAGTGAACCTGCTTTGGAAATATCTTCTCTCTAAAGGTTTCCTCTACCCGAAGCACCTTGTCTCCCAGTTTTATGTTGCTTTGAAAACTAAGGGCTTCGTAATACTCTCTGGCTTAACTGGAACAGGCAAGACTAAGATAACCCAAGAGCTGGCCGAGTTACTTGATCCTTCAAAAGAAAACTTCCTTTTCCTCCCCATTCGCCCGGACTGGCGTGATTCTAAAGCACTCTTAGGGTATTATAACCCACTAACGGATGAGTATCATAGAACCAAACTCCTCGGCTTTCTTCTAAGGGCTGTGGAGGACTACCAGAATAACCGCGCCAATGCAAAGCTCTACTTCCTCCTCCTTGACGAGATGAACCTGGCCCACGTTGAGTACTACTTCGCAGACTTCCTCAGCGTCCTTGAGAGTGGGAGAGATGAAAATGGCTTTAGTAAGGAACCGCTCAGGCTCCATGATAATGATGAGATTGCTAAAAAGCAGGGGATTCCAAAGGAGTTTAAACTCCCACCGAACCTTTACATAATCGGAACCGTCAATATGGACGAGACAACTTACGCCTTCAGCCCAAAAGTCCTTGACAGGGCCTTTGTGGTGGAGTTCCACGATGTTGACCTTGGGAACTATCCACCTGCCGGTGGAAACTCATCAGAAAACTTTGAAGGCTTGAGGGATTCATTGCTGTGTGATCTGAGGGGCTCCAACGGAAAGTTTCTTGCTAACAGGAAGAAAGAGATAAACGAGGTGGTTAATGAGCTCAAAACAAAAGAGTACTGGCAAATCCTCCAAGACCTTAACAGGGCCCTTGAACCCTACGACCTGCACTTTGGCTACAGGGTTGTTGATGAAATCGCCCTGTTCTTCAAAAACGCAAAGGAAAGTGAAGGAAAGGGCATTGTGAAGTTCGAGAGCCATGATGAAATCTTTGACTTGGCACTGCTTATGAAAGTCCTTCCCAAGTTCCACGGCAACAGAAAGAAGCTTGAGAAGCCGTTAAAAGAAGTCTTGAAGTTCTGCAGTGGGGAAAGCTTGGAGATCAGCATTGACAACCTTGGTAGGGCTGAGATTGTTGAAATATTAAAGAACTGGCAAGTCCAAAAGAACAACTTCCGCTTTAAGCACACAGCCAAGAAAGTCCTTCACATGCTCCGCCAACTCTACGAGATAGGCTTTGCAAGCTTCAGTTGACATTTCATTTTCTTACAAATTACCCCCCGGTAAGTTGCCTCAGATGTACCCCCTCTCGTCCTCCTTGACGGCCTTTTTGAGCTCCGATAGAAGGGCCTCGGCCTCTTTCTTCTCCATCCCCACCTTCTTCGTGAGGAACTCGACTATCTCCCTCTCGCTGGCGCCGTTCTGCATCCTCTCAATGACCATCAGGGCCAGCCTCTCGAATATCATCTCTTGGAACTCCTGGGTCAAACCTAGGGACTCCATGAGGACGTTCATTCCGACGAGGAGAGCGGTTAATGCATCGTTGAACTCCTCCTTTCCAAGGGTTTTCTCATCGAGATCAACGCGGAGGGTTATCTCGTCGTTCATCCCGCTGAGGGTGAACTTCAGGAGGTTCATGCGCTCGTTCAGAACCAGGAGTGTGTGATAAACTTTCACCTTGTCCTCGAGTCTCATGGCTATCGTCTCCACGCCGGAGGGAACCGCTAGTCTAACGAAGCCGTCCAGGAAGAGAACGTTCAGGAGAAACGGTATCTTTGGGTGCTCGGCTACGTAGTGGTTTTCTCCTTCCTCCTTAACGTTCCAAGGGAGGTCAACTATGTCCTCCGCCCCCTCACTCCCGTTCCTCAGCCACTCGAGAACCTGTTCCTTCGTCACGTTGGTCACCGTAAAACCTACGCTCTTCAACTACAAAAACCTTTTTTACCCGTTGTCTCTTCTGGGGCCGGGTGAGAACATGGAGTTCCTCTACACGTACGATACTCTCAAACTTGAGTTCCCGCTTACTGAGCCGGAGAATGCTAGGTTCGTCATCACGGGCGTTCCCTTCGACGGAACGACCAGCTTCAAGCCCGGCGCGCGCTTCGGTCCAACTCTCATAAGGCACGCGACGCTGAACCTTGAGAGCTATATCCTCGACTACGGCATTGACATAGCGGAGCTCCCGATAGCTGATATAGGCGATGTCGCGGTCGTCGCTGGGGATCCGAGGAAGACGGCGGACAGGGTTAGAGAGACCATTGAGGAGCTTAAGAGGGCAAATCCGGATGCCATTCCAGTTCTCCTCGGCGGCGAGCACTCGCAGACCCTCGGAGCCGTTGAAGCGCTGAAGCCGGCAAGCTACGTCGTCTTCGACGCCCACCTCGACCTCCGCGATTCCTACGAGGACAACTCCTACAACCACGCCTGCGTTGCGAGGAGGATAAGCGAGCTTGGGGTTAAGGAGGCCATGTTCGGAATAAGGAGCGGCACGAAGGATGAAGTGGAGTACGCGGAGGAAAATGGAATCATGTGGGTTCACGCGAGGGACTACGACTTCGACGCGTTCGTTGACCTGGTGAAGCCCCTTCCAGAGCCGGTTTACCTCTCGGTCGACATAGATGCCTTCGATCTCCCGCTCGTGCCTTCGACTGGAACACCGGAAGCGGGTGGCTTGAGGTTCTGGGACGTCATTGAGGCGATAGAGTGGCTCGTTGAGAACAAGAGGATAGCCGGCTTCGACATAATGGAGGTTGCCGGTGAGAACCTGGGCGATCCAACGGCGCTGACTGCTGCGAAGCTGCTCTTCTACTTCATGGGGGCAGTGGGGAGAAGGACGTGAGGGCGTCAGCCGAAGAACGCCCCCATCATGTCCATCTGCTCCTCACTCATTCCCTTTATCTGGAACTCTGGCATCTCCCCTTTCAGCTTCTCGTACTCTTCACCGGTTATCTCCTTTGCCTCCCCTTTCTCGACGATGTAGAACATCCCGTAGTCGGGGTCGCGGTACGCAACTAGAAACTTCTCCACCTCTATGTCGTCGAAGCTCACAAATATGACGTTTCCCCCGGTGTAGGGCCTCTTGCACTTGAAGGGGAAGCTCGATGAGTTCAGCATCGCATCCCCAAGTGCCTGGTTGGCCCTCTCGCCGTTTATCTCGGTCCAGAACTTCCTCCCCTCGAAGTCGCCCTCGACGACGATAAGGAACCTGCTCCCGTCCAGCTCGGCTAGAGGGGCCCCGTTCTCGGCCAGTATCCTGAAGAGCTCGCCTATAGTCTCGGCTTCCCTGAGTTTTGCAACGAATCCTTCAACCTTCATGTTTTCACCGGAGGGAATTCGGGGAGGGCCTATAAAAGCTTAAGCTTTATTATCCCCGAGGTCAAACTCTATTCGATGGAACTGGAAAACGGAAACTACATCAAGAGGTGGGGTGTGGTAATAGGGTTCTCCATCTTCGCGGGCCTAGTGGGTGGATTGGGGGCCGTGGTTTTCAGGGTCATGATATCGTTCGTTCACGATCTTTTCTTCGGGAGGATTCTTCGGGTATTTGCCTACAGGGCAGGAGGCCTCAACTTTGGGTACGTTTTTCTCCCGACTCTTGGTGCGCTTATCGTCTCCATCTTTGTAGCTAAATACCCGGATATAAAGGGGAACGGGATCCCGGAGGTTATTGAAGCCGTTATCTTTAAGGGAGGCAACATCCCGGGGAGCTTCGCTGCCATAAAAATAATCGCAACGGCGATAACCATAGGCTCCGGGGGCAGTGTGGGGCGTGAAGGGCCGATAGGATTCATAGGTGCTTCACTCACCTCGATGCTTGCCCGGTGGTTCAACCTCTCGAGGGACATGAAGAAGCTCCTGGTCACCTGCGGCCTGGCGGCGGGAATAGCGGGAACGTTCAACACCCCCTTGGCAGGCGCAATGTTCGCCCTTGAGGTCGTTTATATGGGGGCCTTTTCAATAAACCTGGTTCCGATATTCATCGCCTCTGTGACGGGCAACGCGGTCACTCTCGCCGTTCTAAAAAGGGCCGTGGAGATAGATATACCCGGTGGAATCGGGCATACCCTTCCAGAGCTGCCGTTTTTCTTCCTCTTGGGGCTTTTTTTGGGTGTTCTTGCAGCTTTCTACGCCCGGTTTCTCTATTGGGTGGTGGACAGGTTCTCGGAATCCAAACTGCCGGAGGCTTTAAAACCTGTCCTGGGTGGCTTTGGCGTTGGAGTGCTCGGAATGTTCTTTCCAGCTTACGGAATATTCGGAATCGGCTACGAGGGTATGAAAATGGCCTTTTACGGAGAACTTGCAGTTGGCATCCTCCTGACCTTGGCCGCGGTGAAGATGCTGACCACGGCCCTTACCGTGGGTTCGGGTCAGAGCGGTGGAGTTTTCGCTCCGAGCCTTTACATAGGAACCATGTTCGGTGCCGCATTTGGAGAGATAGTTAAGCTTGCCTTCCCCTTTCTCCAGGCAAATCCCACAGTCTACGCCCTCGCGGGCATGGCGGCGTTCTTCAGCGGCATGACCCAAGCCCCGATAACGCAGATCCTCATGGTTACTGAACTGACCAGGAGCTATGCCGTTCTCCCTGCGGTTATGACCTCTGCTACAATGGGCTTTCTCACAGCTAGGTTCTTCCTTCGTGGTGAGTCCATCTACACCCTTAAGCTCATCAGGAAGGGGTACCGTGTTAAAACCGGAAAGCCCGTTATACTGGAGACGATCTCCGTTGCAGAGATAATGACCCGAGAAGTCGTTTATGTACGGGAGAGCATGACGCTCTTCGAGGTTGAGCACCTCATAGGAGAAACTGGTCATGACTGCTTCCCCGTGGTCAACGATGACATGGAGGTCATAGGAATAATCGGGATCAAGGACATACTCAAGAAGCCCGGCTCGCTGAAGCGAATGAACGTGCGCCGTTTCTTGAGAAGGGCATACGGCATCACTTATCCAACTGAGACAGCCGAACTCGCGTTTGAAAAGCTCATGGCCTACGACCAGAACCTTCTCCCGGTGGTGGAGAGCCCCGCAAACCGGAGGCTCATCGGTGTGGTGACCAAAAGGGACATATACCGCGCCTACTACCGGGGCCTTGAGGGAATGTACATAGAATGAGGTGGTTCCATGCAGGTTGATGCCGATCTCCACATACACTCGCGCTACTCAAAGGCCGTCTCGAAGGCAATGACGATACCGAATCTTGCGGAGAACGCGCGCTTCAAGGGGCTGGGCATAGTCGGAACGGGCGACATACTCAACCCCAAATGGGAAGAGGAACTTCTCAAACACGCTGGAAAGGTTGATGAAGGCACCTACGAGAGGAGCGGCGTTAGGTTTCTGCTCACGACGGAGGTCGAGGACAGCAGAAGGGTTCACCACGTTCTCATCTTTCCGGGTATAGAAGCGGTCCGCGGGATGAGGGAGAGATTGAGGCCGTATTCTGCGGATATTGAAACCGAGGGAAGACCCCACCTCAGCCTTTCGGCGGCAGAGATTGCAGATTTGGCCAACGAGCTCGACGTTTTAATCGGTCCCGCCCACGCTTTTACCCCCTGGACTAGCCTCTACAAGGAGTACGACTCTTTGAAAGAGGCCTACGATGGGGCGAAAATCCAGTTCCTCGAGCTGGGCCTCTCGGCTGACAGCGGGATGGCGGATAAAATCAAGGCCCACCACAAACTAACCTACCTGAGCAACAGCGACGCACACTCTCCAATGCCCCACCGCCTTGGTAGGGAGTTCAACCGCTTTGAGGTCGAGGATGCCACCTTCGAGGAGGTGCGGAAGGCCATTCTGAAGCGCGGCGGGAGGAGAATAGTCCTCAACGCCGGTTTAGATCCGAGGCTCGGGAAGTACCACCTGACAGCTTGCTCCCGCTGCTACACGAAGTACACGCTGGGGGAGGCAAGGGCCTTCAAATGGAAGTGCCCGAAGTGCGGCGGGAGGATAAAGAAGGGCGTGAAGGACAGGATCCTTGAGCTCGCCGATACCGAGGAGAGGCCGAAGGAGAGGCCGCCCTACCTCCACCTCGCCCCGCTCGCGGAGATAATAGGGATGGTCATTGGGAAGGGAGTGGAAACCAAGTCCGTTAGAATAATCTGGGAGCGCTTTTTGAGGGAGTTCGGGAGCGAAATAAGGGTTCTGGTTGATGCGCCCCTGGAGGCTCTTG
This sequence comes from Thermococcus profundus, assembly GCF_002214585.1. NCBI lineage: Archaea > Methanobacteriati > Methanobacteriota > Thermococci > Thermococcales > Thermococcaceae > Thermococcus > Thermococcus profundus. Next base: position 1,887,132 of record NZ_CP014862.1, on the reverse strand, counting down.
CCGAGATTCACGAGGATGTGGCGAAGGCGGTGTGGGCATACAGAGAGGGCAAGCTCATCGTCATCCCCGGCGGAGGAGGTAAGTACGGCGAGATTAGGCTCCCGGAGGAGATAAGAACGGCTAAGATTGAAGAGCTTGAGAGCATCGAAGTCAAGGTGGAGAACGAGGACTACAAGCCGAAGCAGACGAGTTTGATGAGGTTCCTTAAGGCGGGTGAGTGAAATGAGGGAATCCGAGATAATCGAGCTCTTCCTCAAGCACCTGAAAAATCAGGGCGACCTTCCCCTTGGAGACGATGCCGGAGCGCTGAGGATCGGCGATGAGTGGCTCGTAGCGACGAACGACATGCTCGTTAGGAAGACGGACGTTCCGGATATAATGACGCCGGAGCAGGTCGGCTTTAAATCTGTCACCATGAACGTGAGCGATGTGGCAGCTATGGGAGCCAGGCCCCTTGGCTTTCTCTTCTCCCTCGGCGTTCCCCGCGATGTGGGTGAGGAGTATCTGGAGGGAATTGCAAAGGGGATAAGGGAAGCGCTCGAATTCTATAGCCTTCCAGTTCTGAGCGCCGACACCAACGAAGCCGACGATTTGATAATAGACGGCATCGCCCTTGGGATGACGAAAAAACTCCTCACGCGCTCCGGCGCGAAGCCCGGAGACCTCGTCTGCGTTACCGGCGACCTCGGACGGGCTCTCGCTGGATACCTCGTGTGGAGGCACGGTCTTGAAGTTCCGGGGGATGTAAGGGAGTCGCTTTACGAGAAGTTCCTCTCCCCAAAGGCGAGGGTCATGGAGGGAGTTCTCCTCAGCGGTGTGGCCAACGCGGCCATAGACGTAAGCGACGGCCTTTCCAAGGAGCTGGGTTTGATAGCTAAGATGAGCGGCGTTGGGATTGAGGTGAGGTCTGCGAGCCTGCCGATCAGGAAAGAGGTTTTTGAGGTGGCCCGGCTCGTGGGGATGGATCCCGTTGATATCGCCCTCGCCAGCGGTGAAGAGTTCGAGCTGGTCTTTACAATTCCCCCAGGGGAGATCAAAGGACTGAGCTTTGATTTCACCGTGATCGGGAGGGTGACCGAGGGAAGTGGCCTCTACCTTGACGGCAGGCCCATGGAGCCAAAGGGGTGGGAGCACTTAATATGAGTTTCAAATGAAAATTTTTAAATAGCGGGGATGCGCTTTTATTCTGGGTGAGTCGTTATGAAAGTCAAAGAGCTCATGGATAAGCTTCCCGACAGGCAGAGGAAGAGTGTGGAGGGCTGTCTTGAAAAGTGCAATTTGATCGATCTCGATGAGGAAATACCAGTTGAGATCCCGAGGGACGTTGTTGAGTTCTCCAAGGTTATAGCCAACCCGATAAGGATGGGTATCCTCAAGATGCTCAGGGACCGCTGGCTCTGCGTCTGCCTCATCGCGAAAGCCCTGAACCAGGATCAGACCCTCATCAGCCACCACCTCCGCACGCTGAAGCTCCTGGACCTCCTGGAAGAGAAAAGGGAGGGGAAGCTCCGCTTCTACAGGGTTAACCGGGAAGTACTGGAGCGCTACATGAAGGCCCTTTCGTCTGAGCTCCTCGGTGATGGCGTGTGAAGGGTCAGAGGGAAGTGGACGCCCTGATAAGATCCATGGGTGGCTACTGGAAGCCTTTTGAGATGCTGGCGGCCCTCACCGAGGAAGTGGGTGAACTGGCGGATGTCATGCTTGCCCTGGAGGGCGTTAAGGGCCGTGCCGGAAAAGAACGGCTTGAGGAAGAGCTCGGCGATGTCCTCTTCGCCCTCTCCTGCATAGCCAACTACTACGGGATCGATCTTGACGAAGCCCTTGGAAAAACCCTGGAGAAGTACAGGGAGAGGGATCTGGGCGGTTGATTCTCTTTTCATTTCGATGGGCATGGAAGAAAAGTTTATAATCCCGCCGTCTATTACCCACAAGGTGAGGAAAGGTTGAGAACGCCTGTGGGGGTTAAAAATTGATGATTGGCGGTATTTTAGAGGAAGGCCGTAATTACCTCCTTGTTCTCGGGCGCGTTTCCCTGCCGTACTTCCTTCTGGCTATCTTTGTGTACTACTTCAGCGTTCTCATATACGCTATTAGGTGGAAGCTCGTTCTGAGGGGAATGGGAAAGGACGTCCCATTCTTCGAGCTCGTTAAATCGATCCTGGCGTCGATCTTCATGAACAACATAACCCCCATGAGCCGCAGCGGCGGCGAGATACTGAGGATAGCCTGGATAAGTAGGAGGGGCGGTGTTCCATTTGGGCTCTCCACGATGAGCGTCGTCTACGAGCGCATCCTGGAGACCGTTCCAGTCTTCGTCCTGTTTTTAGTGGGGATGCTGTACTTCTCTTCGATGCCCGGGGTGCTGTTCGTCCTGGGGGTCGTTGCCGTAGCGCTCATATGGATCAGGTGGGAGGACTTCGTCAGGATATCCCTGCGCGTCTTTAAGGCCTCCGTGGACGAGGAGGAGATGGAGAAGATCCTCTCTCTCAGGCGCTCCCACAACATAACCCTGGGGGGAATCCTCCTAAGCTCTTCGATATGGCTCCTCGACGTCGTCCGCCTTAAACTCATAACCCTCGCCTTTGGTCTCCACTTGAGCCTTCCGCTGATAGTCGTCGTATCCATAGCCAACCTCCTGCTCGGCTTGGTGGCCCTCACTCCGGGTGGGGTTGGAATAGTGGAGGGCGGTCTTGTGGGAACGCTCACCCACTTCGGTCTTCCAATAACCCTCGCAGTCTCCGTAACCCTCGTGGAGCGCTTTATATCCTATGTACTCAGCACCATCGTGGGGTTCGTAGTACTGCTGACCTCGGGGGGAAGAGAGGTATGGAGAGCCTTAAAATCGCCATAGCGAGCGACTGGTTTTTTCCTAAAATCGGAGGGATTGAGACTCACATGGACGAGCTCGCCCGCAACCTTCTCGCGGCCGGGCACGAGCCCTACGTCATAACCCATGATTACAGACACATGGGGCCCTACGAAGACGGGTTCCCCTACCCCGTTAAGAGGTTCCACTCATCGATATACCTGAAGAGCTACCACATAAGCCTGAGTCCCTCCCAGCTCTGGAAGATAAACCAGTTCTACAAGGAGATCCGCTTCGATATAACCCACGTCCACAGCATATACTCCCCTTTTTCGATAGCCGTGGCGAACCTCTCCAGGGGTATCCGCGACGTTCCAGTGGTTGCGACCAACCACTCTTTCTACGGCGATCCAAAGGCTGATCCCATAATAGGCCCGATGCTAAGGTACTACCTCAGGAGAGTTGATTCGTTCGTCGCCGTCAGCACCCCCGTGGCCAGAGACACCAAGCGGCTCCTCGGGAAAAGGCTTAACGGAAGGCCGGTCATCGTGGTTCCCAACGGTATAGATACGGAGAAGTGGCGTCCCCCAGAGCCGGAGGAGAGGGAAAACGCCAGAAGAGCCCTCGGCCTCGCAGATGAGATAGTTCTCTTCTACACCGGCAGGATGACTGAGAGGAAGCAGGCCCACAGGCTCCCGTTCATAGTGTCCAAGGCTCTAGAGGTCTCGGGTGTTCCCAGAGAAAAGATCAGACTCGTCGCCGTTGGCAACGGGGAGATGAGGGCCAAATTCGAGGAGAACCTGAGGAGAACCAATCTGATGGGGAGAACCCTCCTCTTCGACTTCGTTCCCAGGGACAGACTCATAGAGTTCTATTGGGCCGCCGACATCGTTCTGATGCCCGGTATTCTGGAAGCGTTCCCAATGGTCGGCCTTGAGGCTTCCGCAACAGGAAGGATGATAGTCGGGAGGAACGAGAGCGGCCTCTCAGATCTTATCCTGGACGGGACAACGGGCTTCCTCGGGGACAGCGAGGGGGAGGTTGCCCAGAAGCTCGGGGAAGTCCTTACAAACCCCGAGATCATCGAGAAGATGGGCAGAGAGGCCAGGAAGCGCGTTGTGGAGGAGTTTTCGTGGGACGTGGTGCTGAAGAGGATCCTCGAAGTTTACAGGGCCACCATTGAAGCGAGCGATGGGGTGGACAAGAGGTATCTCCTCTACAAGCTCTGGAGGAGGGTTTCGGGATGATCGTTTCAATAACCTTCGACGTTGAGCACGACTGCCCTCCCTACCTCACAACAACGAGGGGTATGGAAGAGGGCCTTCCGAGGCTTCTTGACCTGATGGCTGAGAAGAAGGTTAAGGCCACTTTCTTCTTTACCGCGGAGATGGCGAGGCGCTTTCCGGAGCTGGTGAAGCGCGTTGTGGACGAGGGGCACGAGCTCGGGAGCCACAACTACAACCACGAGAGGCTGGACAAGCTGACTAAGGACGAGGGGAGTAAGGTCATCGGGAAGTCCCTCCGGGTTCTCAGGGAGTTCGGCGACGTTGTATCTTTCCGCGCTCCCAACCTCCAGTTCCCGGATTACTACTACGGCGTTCTCGAGAGGAACGGCGTTCTCGTTGATTCATCAAAGGCCACCTACAAGGGGTACAAGAAGGGCGTGAGGTTCTTTGGGGAGGTCCTCGAGGTTCCTGCCTCGACAACGAGCTCTGTAATAAGGCTCCCTTGGAGGCTTCAGAGCCTCATCCACTCCCGTCTCAAGGAGCCGAGGATCTACTTCGCACACCCCTGGGAGTTCGTGCCGATGCAGAAGGAGAAGATCAGATGGGACTGCAAATTCAACACCGGCGACAGGGCCGTGGAACTCCTCGGGATGCTGATAGACCACTACAAGTCCATGGGCGCTAGGTTCCTGACGATGAGGGAGTACTACGATCTCTACGGAAACCTTAAACGTGAGTGAGCCGACTTTTTTATGGTGATACCATGCGTGAGGCAGCCTGGTGGGAGCCGCTGGATGGAGGGAGGGTTCGCTGTAGGCTCTGCCCCCTCAACTGCATAATCGAAGAGGGCCATCGCGGCTCCTGCAGGATACGGAAGAACATCGGTGGAAAACTCTACACCCTCAACTACGGTAAGGTCTCCGCCATAGGTGCGGATCCCGTGGAGAAGAAGCCGCTCTTTCACTTCTGGCCCGGCTCCTGTGCCTTCTCGATAGCGACGGTCGGTTGCAACATGCACTGCAAGCACTGCCAGAACTGGGAGATAAGCCAGAGCGACGAGGACTTTCCCTACCTCCACGACATGACGCCAGAAATGGTGGTCGCGATGGCCAAGCGCTACGGCTGCGAGAGCATAGCCTACACCTACAACGAGCCGGTTATATGGTACGAGTTCGTCCTCGACACAGCGAAGCTCGCCAGGAAGGAGGGCCTCTACAACCTCATGATAACCAACGGCTACATAAACGAGGAGCCTTTCAGGGAGCTCGCACCTTACATCGATGCAATGAACATCGACATCAAGGCCTTCGATGACAGGTTCTACATGACGATAGCGAGCGTCCCGAGTGGAGAGCCGAGCAGGAGAACCGCGGTGATAGCTAAGAAAGAATTTGGAATCCACGTCGAGCTCACTTATTTGATAATCCCAACCCTCAACGATAAGGAGGATGAGATCCGCGCCTTCGCCAGATGGGTCGTTGAGAACCTCGGCGACGACACCCCCGTTCACTTCTCGCGCTTCTTCCCCCACTACAAGCTTGGCAACCTGCCGCCGACGCCGATTGAGACCGTTGAGATGGCATACAGGGTAGCCAGGGAGGAGGGCCTGAAGTTCGTCTACGTTGGCAACGTGCCCGGTCACGAGGGTGAAAACACGTACTGTCCCAGCTGTGGAAAGCCAGTGATAAAGAGGTGGGCCTTCGAGATAACCGATTACCATATCACGCCTGAGGGGAAGTGCGAGTACTGCGGCGAAAAACTTCCAGTGGTGGGAACGTACCGGAGAAAGTCCTACCCAGGGATGTGGTGGTGATGGTTGGGGCGGTTTTATACGTTGAGGCCCTTGGAAGGACCCGGCTGGCCGTTGAGGAGAGGGTGAAGAAGACTAAGGAGGGCCTTGAAGGATCTGGACTCCGGGTAAAGTACGTTGACGTTGGGGAGGTCATAGAGGACGAGGCCATGGATCCCCTCAGGTTCTCGGCCCTTCTTGAGGCGGGGGTTGAGGGGACACTGGAGGAGGTATTCACTGCCGTTGTGGCCTATGCCCCAACCCTCGTTGAGATCCTGAGTCCCGGCCGGCTGGAGATCGATAGGAGTGCCCTTGAAAGCCTCCTCCTCGGGATCCGGGACGAGGTGTTGCTGAGGATGAAGGAGCTGGGCGCTTCCCCAGTGGTTCCCGATGTCCGCGAAGTCCCCTCCCCTCCAATAGGATTTGACGAGGAGGAGCTCTGGGAGATCATCTACCAGGGAAGGGGCATTCTCTACGGTGTTTCCATATCAATGAAGGCCCCTGACAAGAAGACGGCGGGGGATCTTGTTTCAAGGTTGCTCCTTGTTGAGGGTTGCGGCATAAACTCCCTTAACGTGATGGAGGCCGGGAATGGTCTCTTCAACGTCGATATCGAGGCGGTGTCCTCCTTCGAATCCATGGTCTCCCTGGTTGCGAGGTACCTTCCTAGACGGCTGGAGATCATGGAGCCGGAGGTGATCGACGTAACCGCCGCCGAGCTCCAGAACTCCCTGAGCGACCTGGGTGCTTTCCTCAACTCCCTCCTCATGGGAGAAGATTTTGAAAAGGCCTACGAGAGGGACACCTTTTCCTTTAAACTGGCCTGAATGAAAGTCGAAAAGTATATGAGGATGGAAGAAAAGAAAAACATGACTCAGGATAATAAGGGGGTATGATGATGAAGGGCTTCATGAAAGCGCTCGCCCTCCTCATGGGCGTTGTCTTTTTGCTCTCAACTGCCGGAGCTTCCGCAGGTTCAAACTACATGGTTCCAACCGGGCTCAAGGACATAAGCACGGTTCCCCGGAGCTTTTTCGTTAATCCAGATGGGACCCCAAACGTGAAGATAGTCGTCGGGAGCTATGCTAGGGCTGAGGACGTCGCCAGCGCCGCGGACATAGCGGCCGCCCTCGGCAGTATCCTCTACAAGGAGGAAGAGGCCAAAGACATAGCCGTCAAGCTCAGGAAGGCCAGTGAAACCGACGTCGTGCTCCAGCAGGTTGTATACCGCTACGACTACGACACCATGACCATCGACCACAACCTCCCATACAACAGCGGCCTGATTAACTGGTCCAAGTCCTACGATGAGCTTCCCGCGGATTACTGGTACAACGGTGCCGGCTACACAACCAATTACACCACTTGGGCGAGCTCGTTCTCGGCCCAGTTCAAGGTTAAGGTGGGGGATTCTGTCAACGGGAACTACCTCTACGGCTGGGACATAGATATAAAAGGCCTCTCCCTCAGCCCCATTGATCCGGCGGACTGGGATGGTACGGCCCCCCCAAAGCAGGCAGACATAAAGATACCCTCGAGGGGGATATCGGTTTCCGTTGACTACACCCTGTACAACTACACAGTCGTTAAGGACGAGATCGTGAGGGAGGCCTACCCTGAGTGGGGTGTGCCCGAGGAGAGGAACGTAACAACTGAGAGCAGAATAGGGAACTCCGCCGCCGTTGAAAAGGACAACGGAACCATCGTCGGCGTTATAAGTCCCGGAGTTGCGGCAGGAGACGAGTTCACCCTCCTCGGAATCAAGTACCACGTCTTTTCCGTTGGTGCCAACAGCTTCACCGCGGGTGAAGTTCTAGGGACCGGCTGGTTCGCCCAGAACGAGAGCAAGATGCTGGGCAACAGCAGGTGGAAGATAACCCTCATAGGAGCCAATCCGCTTGAGGAATCTGCCATCGTAACCGTTGTCGACACCAAGACGGGGGAGATCTACGGCCCGGCGGTTCTCAAGCTCGGAGAGCCCACAAACGTCGTTGTCAGCGGCGACACCATCGAGCTTCAGCTGAAGCTTGAAGCCCTCTCAGAGAACCTAATCCTTGGAAAGATCGCCCAGATAAGCGGTTATGGGGACATAAAGACGTACTCCAGCGGGACGGAGGTTGACTACGGCGGACAGAGATGGCTTATGAGCGTTGACTCTGATGGCCAGTACATAAAGGGAATAGCCCTCACAAACGAGGACGAGCTGGTTGGGAACCCGCTGAATATTCTCAACATCTACACAATCGAGTACTCCTTCGAGATGAAGTCCCTCAACGAGAAGGACGTTGAGTTCGACATAAACAGGGACGGCTCCATAACGGACACCAGCTACGTGGTTGCAAAGGCCACCATCACGATACTGGAGAACAACCCGAAGGTGAACGAGCTCGTGCTTTCGGTGGGCGATAAAGTGCCGGGAACCGACTACGTTGTGGCCGGATTCGATGGTGTTAAGAACCTGGTGATCCGCACCCCCACCCAGCCTCTTACCCTCCTAGACACCGAGGTCAACTTTGCCAGCTCCGGCTCCAACTACATCCTCGTTGGTTCAAACAGAGCCAACCTGTTGACCTCCATGATCTTCGGCCGCTACCACCTTCCGACCGACTTCAGGGTCTGGTTTGGAGAATACCCTGTTCTCGGGTACATCCCGAAGTGCGATCTCCTGGGTGGTAAGGGAGTCATAATAGTCGCGGGAGCAACTCCGGAGGCGACTAGGAAGGCCGCCACCATACTAATGCAGTACATAGCTGGTCTCTCATAACCTCTTTTCTTTTCCTTTGGTGGTGGTCATGAAGAGGAAGCTAATCGGTTCTTTAGCCCTCTTTTTGGTTCTTGCACTCGCCTTCGCCTGGGTTTTGAACTCGTGGTATTCCTCCTATTACGGTCTTTTCGGCGGAAAGCCCATCCGTTCGATGGAGGTGGCAATTGGGAACGGAGAGCACGTGCTAGTAGAAAGCCACCTGACGGGGGATCCCATTCTGGACATCAATGTCACTCTCTACCACCACTACGACCGCGCCACGATAATCGTGGGAACTGGGGAGACCCGGGACTACTGCGATAGGAGCGGGGGATGTCAGCTGAGAACTATGGCGGCCGTCGAGGTATCCTGCCTGGTGGGCAAGATCTTCGGTGCCGAGTACTATGAGGCCGCGAGGGAAATAGGCTACAACGATACTGGGGCCAGGAGGTACGCCTTCGAGCAGGTTTCCAAAAGGGTGAGTTCCGGCGGCTGGCTTTCGTTCAGGGAGAAGATCGAAATCGGCAGGAGGAGCGTTGGGAATCGGAAGCACCTGCTCGTGATCCTCAGGGGCCCCCTCGACGGGGCCGAGCGGAACAGAATTTATACCCCGAGGGAAGGGGTGCTGGTACTCGAGGCCCTAAGCGATGAAACCCTCTACCAGGAAGCCCTCCTGCTGGAGGGAATGCTCGGTGTGAGCTGTTCGGGTTAATTTGAAAAAGAATGAGGGAATCACCACTCTTCCTCTTCTTCCACGAGGCCGTACTTCTCCAGCTCGCGGAGGAGCTTCTTCACGGCCTCCCATGCATCGTTCTCGCTCTTAGCTCCCGAGCAGACTATCTTACCCGAGGAGAACAGCAGTATCACTGCCTTTGGATCCTTAACACGGTAGATGACGCCCGGGAACTGCTCGGGCTCGTACTCACAGTTTGGAAGGCTTAATGCAACTGCATCGAGGTTGAACTCCACCCCAATGTCCCCGCTGAAGACCATATTCTGAATGTCTATCTGGGGCGGCTTGGTGAACTGGGTGCCGACCTTTGTTCTGAGCATCTCTGTGAGTTTGTTAACCGCATTCTTTATGTCGTCGACGCTCTTTGCGCCGGTAACTACGAGCTTTCCTGAGCTGAATATAAGGAGGGCAACCTTCGGTACCTCAAAGCGGCAGATGATCCCCGGGAACTCCTCTGGATTGTACTTGGAGTTCGGGCAGATTTCTATAACCTTCTCCAGGTTGAGCTGTGCAAAGAGGTCAACAGAAGCGACTATATTTTCAATCCTGAGCTTAACATTGCTCATGTCTACCAAGGCTTACACCTCCGGGTGGTGGGTTTAAAAACCCTTTATAAATGAGGCACCTTGGTTTTTAAAGGTTTAGGTCAGCGGTGCATAGAAAAACATACCAATGTGTCCTTTTGATCATCTAAAAATGAAAATAGGATCACTTCCGGTTTTCCTGCTTCACGGGGTAGGGCATGAACTCAACGGTTCCCCTCTGTCTGACCGGCTGCTTGTAGAGCTCCATGAGGGCGTAGACTTCCTCTGGAACGTCGGTCTCCACAGGCAGGCCCAGCTCCCTGGCGTGGTCGACCGTTATCGGGTAGTCGTGGGTCCACCTGCCCTCGGTGAGTATCTGGGCGAGCTCCCTAGCCTTCTCCTCACCGTATCTGTCTTTCAGGAGGTAGAAGACGAAGTCCTGAACCTGCTTTATGGCCTTCTCAGCCACATCTGCCAGGATGAGGGTCTGGTCGTCGACCTTCTCAGGGCCTTTCTTCTCAACCGCCCTGAGTATGCTCGGGGCTGGATACTGCCCGAGCTGTGGGTCAACCGGCCCGAGAACCGCGTTTGGATCCATGATTATCTTATCGGCCGCCAAAGCTATCAGGGTCCCACCGCTCATCGCGTAGTGGGGAACTATAACGCGAGTTTCGGCGGGGTGCTCCTTGAGCGCCCTAGCAATCTGGGTGGCAGCTAAAACCAGGCCGCCCGGTGTGTGTATTATCAGGTCTATCGGCTTGTCCTTCGGTGCCGCCCTTATTGCCCTCAGGACTTCCTCGCTGTCCTCGACGCTTATGAACCTGTAAACCGGGATTCCGAAGAACCCGATGCTCTCCTGCCTGTGGATCATGGTTATGACGGTGGAGTTCCTCTTCCTAGCTATCCTCTCCAGAAGCCTTCCCCTGACTATCTGGAGCTGCCTGTACTGGAGCTGGGGCCACATAAGTAAGTAAAGGAAAAAGAACATCCACAGCAGGGAGCCTAAAAATCCGCTGAGAGGATCCATACTATCACCTCGTATACGCTTCAACCAGCGTCCTGCCTCCCTCCGTTAGGTTCTTCGTTCCAAGGAACCCGAGCTCCCTGAGCATTACCAGAGCCTTCTTTATCTCGTCGTCACTGAGGCTGAGGTGCTTCCTGATAACGTCTACCTCTTCCATCTTATAACCCTTCGCTTCGCCCTTCTCCTTCCATATCCTGTTGAAGGTCTCGATGTTGTCGTAGATAACCTTAAGGACGTTGTAGAGGGTTGGCGTTACGCTGAACTTGACCTTGACTATTTCCTGGAGCTTGGCGCTCTCTAGGGCGCTCTTAACTTTCTCTCCGAGTTCTGTGAGCTTGACCATGCCGTTCTGGAGTTCGATAATGAAGCCCTTTGCTTCTGCCTCACCGATCGCCCTAATAATCTCCGTTTCATTGCCTCCGATGTAGTCTTGAACTAGAGACACCAGCTCGTCCCCCTGGATGTACTTCTTCCTTGGGGTCTTCGCCAGTATTGCCGCGTCGTAGCGGGTTATGAAGGGCCTCCTCCTTACCTCCTTGCTGAGCCTGAGGTAGAACCTGCCCTTGTCGGTGACGCCGGCCTTTACAACGCCCTCCTCCTGGGCCTTGAGCACCCACTCGGCTATCGGAACGTCACCGCTCTCAGCGTAGGTTACCGCCTTCATGGCGTCCGGGCTGACGGTTCCAAAGTTGATGGCCTCCTTGCCCCACTCGGTAAGCCAGTAGGTGTCCTTATCCTTCACGAGCTTCCTCTCGATCAGCCCCTTGCTCTCGAGGAGGTGTAGGATTGCCCCGAGGTCTTCGACCTCAACGCGCTTTCCTATCTCCTTCTCGGTTGGGAGTATGTCAGGGTTGGTCTCGTACTTCTTCTCAATCTCCTGAATAGCCTTTAGCACTGAAAGCTCATCGTCAAGCAGGTACATCGGCAGGACTTTCTCCTCAACTTTGCCCATTGCCTCGTAGGTCTCCATTACGGCCTTTCCGAACTCTGTGGTGCCCTTCTCGTTGGCTAGACCCATGCTCTCAAGCTCTGCGTTCCTCTTGCCAGCTTTCAGCATCTCAAAGTCCTCTTTCCTGAGGACGATAGCCCTCGCGAACACGGGGATCATGCTGAGGGCCTTGAGAGCAAGCTTTGCCGCCGGAGTTGTTGCGAATGCCCTTCCCTTGTCGGTCGGCGGCGAGATAAGGAGGAGCCTCATGGCCTGGAGTGCGTTAACTATGTTATCTCCATAGAGCTTTGAGTTCTTGTAGGTTACAAGCTCGTCGAGCGTACCTATCTTGGGCATTCCCCTCAGGAATGAAGCTATCTCGGGCGTAAGGTAAACTACCGGATGGATCTCACGGTAAATCTCAAGCAGGGCTTTTCCAAAGGCGGTAAGGCCGTTCTCGTCTGCGAGCTTCCTCTCCCTGAGCTTCTCCATCCAGCTTTCGGGGATTTTACCCGTCTCATCCAGGAGCTCCATCATCTTGATGGTCTCGCTATCCGCTATAACATCCGGGAGCTCCTCAATGTTGAGTTCGTCGGTTATCTGGAGAAGCTTCCTGCCGGCATCGGTCAGCTTTATCTTCCCGCCCTCAAGCTCGACAAATCTTAGTATGTAGAGCTCTATCGCCCTTATCTGGAACTCCTCCGGGAGCTTTGCCTCTATCTCCGCCTGGCTCTCAGTTTTCTTCATCTCCCTGAGTATCTCGAGGTGTCTCCTCTTCAGGTACATCTCACATCCCTCCAGTTTTTATCCAAATTTTTATTAACACTTAGTTTTTAAAAGTTTTGGTAAGAAAAATCTGTTGCTCTTGATCTTTCGTGCTGTCAAGCCGGATTAGAACAAACCCCCGGTACCGTTTTGTCCCAATTCTTTATAAAGCCACCCTCACAACTTACGCCGGTGAGAGCATGAGAAACACGATCGTTCTGGTGAGAACCGACAGTTTTGAGAAGGCGAGCATAGCGCTGGCCGACCTCGTCCGCTACGGCGGGATGAAGATCAGGGGAGACCCGAGGATAATTCCCCCCGCTCTTTCTGAGTGGGTTTTTGAAAAGATCAGCGGTGAGAAACCGCGGAAACATTTTAGAGCCCACGTCGTTGCCCAGATAGACCTTCCCCCGGCCAAGGCCATTGGCAGGCTGATGGACATCCATCCCCCAGCCCACGTTCTTGTTGTTCCTCCGGACACTGAGGCATGGGGCGAGCTGATGCGTCTCTGGGGGAGTTTTGAAAAGCTCAGGGGATTTCACCCTCCTAAGAAGACAAAGGCAGAGGAATCCAGGGGGAAGAAGAGAAAGAGGGGAGATTTTGGCTTAAAGGAGTTTTAAACCCTCTTTTTCGGCCGCTTTTCTCAGATCGCTGTCTAATGTGGCCAAGTTTGTGATCCCATTGATTTTACACGTAGTTAAGATTATAGCATCGTTCGGAAGAAGATTGTGAGATCTCATTAAACTGTAAGCCTTCATAATAGTGTCCTCGTCAGTAGGTATGATGTGAAACTGATTCAGAAAGTCCAACGGCTCGTCATCTAAAATGTATTCTGATATCCTGCCAGATTGTTTAATTGTAAAAGGAGAAGCACCGGATTTTAGACGAATGTAATGAAACAGAAATTCACTCACCACTATGTCATTTATTATAGCAACTGCTTTTTCGTCTGCTAGTATGTAAAGAACCCTAACAGCGTCGGGATTTCCTTTTAGCCCTTCTATCAAAACTGAAGAGTCTACGAAAACTTCCATCATTGGAGATACCACTCCTCCTCAATGATCTTCCCTGAGAATTTTCCGAGGTATTTTTGCAGGACTGACTTTTTGATGCTCTTCTTTTCCTCTTTCTCAAGAATCGCCGAGATCTTCCTTCGCAGAATCTTTTCGAGACCGTTAGGGACGGTTACAATGATCTCTCCCATACCACCACCGGAAAATTTTGGTTAAAAGAAAATTTAAACTTTCACTTCTTCCGTTTCTTGATCCTTATGTTGGCTATATCCCCCAGGGTGGGCTCGTATTCTCTGGGAATGGTCCTCTTCCTTTCAAGGGGCTCCTCCTCGGAGCTCTCGATGAGCTTTATCCCGAAGTACTTCTCCAGCTTCCTCGCTTCCTTAATGGTGGGCTCGCGGTGACCGTGGGCTATCGCGCGGAGGTCGTTCATGGAGAGCCCTATTTCATGCGAGAGCTCCTGGTAGCTCTTCTTTGAGCGCTGTATTGCATGGTAAACGCGCTCGGCGTAATCCTCGACTATCTCCTCCGTGTAGAGGGGCCTCTCAGTCCTGGGCTTCTGAACAGGTTTGGGCCTGGGTGGCCGTGAGTAAGTCCTTCTCGCGGGTTGCCTTCCGGTTGGCATGATGCTGAAGGTACCGGGCTTTTTGCCCCCGTACTTCTCGTAACACCTATCGCAGACTAGAACTTCGGCCCCCTCGATCTTTATCCTGTGACCTGGCCCCCTTATGGGTGCCCCGCATATCTCGCAGTACTTGGGCTTGGCCTTACCCATTGGGATCACCTTCTTTCCTCGTGGATAGGTTCGAGAGAGCCTTTTTAAACCCCACGATGAGTTTATGTTGATGACGGAGGTAAAGGTGGAGCGGCTCAAGGAGTTCAACCAGGAGATCCTAGAACAGCTCGTTGGAATCTACATGCGCGGCTACGAGGGAATGCGCGAGTACGGCGGCGAGGGGGAGAGCTACGCTAAGAGGTACCTCCGCTGGTGCTGGGGGAAGGCAAAGGACGGCTTCTTCGTTGCCAAGGTTGGCGGTGAGATAGCGGGTTTTATAGTCTGCGACAAGGACTGGTACAGCAAGTACGAGGGCAGGACAGTTGGGGCTGTTCACGAGTTCGTGATTGACAAGAAGTTTCAAGGGCATGGAATAGGCCACAAACTGATGGAAACGTGCCTGGAGTACCTGAGCCGCTTCAATGACAGGATAGAGCTCTGGGTCGGCGAGAAGAATGAGGGGGCAATCAGGTTCTATGAAAGCTACGGCTTCAGGCGCGTTGGTCAGAGCGGGATATGGGTTCGCATGATAAAGGACGTTGGAAAGAGTGATAAAGGCCCATGAGAACAACGGTTGTGGTAAAAATGCCGTGCATAAAGCCGCCCCAGCCGGAGAGTGTGAAGGACATGAAAGAGGAGAGCTTCATAAGGGAAGGAAAGGGAAAGCTGAAGATCACTATAGAAAGCGAGGGGGAGACGCTTGAGACGACGATGAGTGGCTCGCTGAAGAGCGTGGAAGAGGTAGCGGAGATGCTTGGCGTCGAAGCTAACGAGGGGAAGATAGAGGCCACCGTCGATGGTGTGAAGGTCATTATGCAGCGCGGAAAGCTCGAGATGGAGTTCGAGAACGGGGACAGGATGAGGATAGAGAAGGTCTGAGGGCCTCTGGCCATTCTGTTTTGGATCTTTCTCCCCTTGTGGGCTGTTCTTTTGGAATTCGAGGTATCAAAAGAAAGGGGGAAGGGGTGCGTTCACTTAAGCACCGGCCGGAACTTGTAGGAGTAGAGGATTATTCCGTCCTCGCCGAACTCCCTGACCTTCCTGGTGACCATCTCCACTTCCATGCCTTCGTGGATCTCCTCCGGGTCAACGTCTGTCAGCTGGGCCAGAACAACTGGTCCTTCCTCAAGCTCGACGAGGGCTAGGGGATAGGGCTTGTAGTACTCGAAGCCACTGGGCGGGTTCCTAACGATGGTCCAGCTGACGACCTTTCCCTTCCCGCTGAACTGGTACTCCTCAACGTTCCTTGAGCCACAAACAGGGCAGACGGGCCTCTTCGGGAAGAAGACATGACCGTTCTCGCACTTGCCCCCTATGAGGGCGTACTTCTCACGGAAGTGTCTCCAGTGCCTAGCAACCTGCATCGGCCTCCCCATTTCAGACCCTCCTCAGGATGTTGACGGTGATGTTTGAACCGGTTCCACCTATGTTCTGGGTCAGGCCAACCTCGGCATCGGGAACCTGTATCCCCTCGGGAGCCTCTCCGCGGAGCTGAAGAGCTGCCTCAACCGTCTGGTAGACACCGGTAGCTCCGACCGGGTGTCCGCGGCTCTTCAGGCCGCCCATCGTTTGTATCGGATAGTCGCCATCTATCGCTATCTGGCCTTCCTTTGCTAGAATGGCACCCTTACCCTTCTCCGCAACGCCAAGAGCTTCAAGGCTGAGCGCGGCCATAACCGTGAAAGCGTCGTGAACCTCAAAGAAGTCTATGTCCTTTGGAGTTACTCCCGCCATCTTGTAGGCCTTCTCTGCCGCGACCTTGGCGGCTTTGAGCGTCAGGAAGTCCTCCCTGTTGGCGAGGTTAACAGTGTCAATCGCCCTCCAGAAGCCGGCAAGCTCGACCATCTTGTCCTTTGGAACGCCGAGTTCCTTCGCCTTCTCCTTCGAGGTGATTATTACTGCTGCCGCTCCGTCGCACATGGGCGCGGCATCGAAGAGCTTTATCGGGTCTGCAACGTACGGGCTCTTAAGGACGGTGTCAACCGTTATCTCCCTCTTGAACATTGCGTAGGGATTCCTGGCGCCGTTTCTGTGGGCGTTGACCGAGAAGTGGGCCAAATCCTCCTCGGTGTAGCCATAGGTCTTCATGTAGAGCCTCATGACGAGGGCGTTCAGGGCGACGAAGCTCGCCCCGTGGAAGAGCTCGTACTCCGCATCTGCTGCGTAGCCGAGGTAGCGGGTGGCGTCGGTCGGCCAGGCGTCGGTCATTTTCTCAACGCCGACAACCGCAACCACGTCCTCAAGGCCCGACATCACGGCCTTGGCTCCCTCCTGGACTGCCGCACCGCCGCTTCCGCACGCGGCCTCGATCTTGACGGCGGGGATGTTTCCGAGGCCAGCCCAGTCGGCTATGAGCGCGCCGAGGTTCTCCTGCTCGATGAACGAGCCAGAGGCCATGTTTCCAACGTAGAGGGAATCGACCTTGTCAATTCCAGCGTCATCCATAGCGTTGAGAAGGGCCTCAGTGGCCATGTCCCTGAGTGAAATCCTCCAGTGCTCGCCAACGGGAACCATACCAACTCCAATTATGACGGGCTTCTCCATTTCAACCACCTCATATTATGTACTTACCCCTGTGCTTCGCGTAGAAGGCGTAGTCGATGTACTTCTTCCTGTTCACATAGTCCATCGTCTTTGGAGCCAGGTCCCTCTTCTCCTCTATCGCGTCCTGGACGACGAGGCTGAAGGCGTCGCTTCCCGCACCGCTTCCGAAGCTCACCCAGAGAATCCTGTCACCGGGCTTGGCCACGTCGAGAACCGCCGACGTTCCCACTAGCGTCGAACCGCTGTAGGTGTTGCCTATGATGTTGCTCAGCAGGCCCGGAAGGACCTTCTCCTTGGGGATTCCGAGGATTTTAGCGGCTGTGAGCGGGAACTTAACGTTCGGCTGGTGGAAGACGGCGTAGTCAAAGTCGTTCGGGGTGTAGCCCATCTCCTCCATAAGGGTCTTGGCGGCGCTTATTATCTGGTGGAAGTAGGCGGGCTCGCCGGTGAACCTGTTACCGTGCCTCGGGTAGTGCTCGTGCTGCCTCCTCCAGAAGTCAGGGGTGTCGGTGACGTAGGAATAGCTCGCCTCGAAGTAGGCCAGCGTTTCAGAGCTCTTCGGGGCAAGGATGTAGGCGGCGCCGCCGGCTCCCGTGGTGAACTCGAGGTGGTCGCCGGGTCTCCCCTGTGAGGTGTCGGCACCTATGGCCATGGCATAGTCGGCCATTCCAGAACCGACGAAGCCGATGGCAGCTTGTATGGCCTCGGTTCCGGCCTTGCAGGCGAACTCAAAGTCGGCCGCGTCTAAGTCGGGAGTTGCTCCGATGGCTTCGGCTATAACGGTTCCGCTCGGCTTAACCGCGTAGGGCTTGCTCTCGGTTCCGAGCCAGATGGCCCTGATCAGCTTGGGGTCGATTCCGGCCCTCTTGAGGGCGTTTCTTGCCGCTTCAATACCAATGGTTATCGTGTCCTCGTCGAGACCTGGGACGGACTTCTCCTGGATTGGGAAGCTGCTAACCCCCCAGATCCTTCCTATTTCCTCGGCCTTGATTCTATACATCGGCACGTAGGCACCGTAGCCGATAATGCCGACATCCCTCTTGGGCTTCAGGAGTTTTCCCATGGGCATCACCTACAAAAGTTGAATATAACTTCGCCTAAGGTTCATGGGGCAGTTATAAAAGTCTTTCGGTAAAAGTAAAAGAGATTTTAGGCAATTGACGATAGCCATCATCCAGCTTGAGAAACAAAATGGTGGAAGGGGAGAATCAAGGCTTCCTGACGACGAAGAGCGCGTGGTCCTTCTCGTAGGGCTCAAGCGAAAGCCTCTCCACGACCTCGAAGTAGGTAGAAAGCTCCTTCTCGACCTCCTTGAAGACCTGCTCCGGCTCCTTGGTGACGTCTATGCTCCTGCTCTTGACGGAGATCATACCATAGCCGCCGCTCTTGAGGTAGACCTTCGCGTTGTCTATGAGTATCTTCGCCTGCGTTGGCTGGGCGACGTCCTCGAAGATGACGTCCACCTTCGGAACGAGCGCGCGGTAGCCTTCGGGCTTCGTGGCATCGCCCAGTATCGGCACGATGTTCCTCCTCTCCTCGACGAGGGGAACGAGCTCCCTCAGGACCCTCGGCGAGAACTCGACGCCGAAGACCTTGCCTTCCCAGTCGACTATGTCACTGACGTGGGAAGCGGTCGTTCCGCTTGCAATACCAAGGTAGAGAACTGTTGATCCGGGCTTTATCGGAAAGTTCTTGAGGCCGTTGAGGATGGCGGCGCCGAGCTTCGACCTGCTCGGGTTCCAAATCCTGTACTCCTCGCCCTCGGCCTTTATCAGCCTCTCGCCGTAGACCTTCTGGCCCGGAACGAGGTTTTTAGTTGCGATCTTCTCGCTCCCGTCCTCATCGATGAAGACGTAAACACCCGGGAACTTGTGAGCTTTAACCCTCATCTACATCACCTCTTGGACTTCTTCCCCTTCTTCTTTTTCTTGCCGCCCTTGTCCTTCTTGCCCCTGGACTTCTCCTTCTTCTCGAACTTCCTGCCCTTCTCTGATTTGCCCTTGCCCTTCTTCTCCTTGAACCTCTTCTTTTCCTTCTTTTTCTTCTCAGGTTTGGCCTTTCTCTTGGGCGGGTTCGGATACTTCTGCTTTATCTCCTGAATCCTGGCCTCGAGTTCCTGCTTCAGCTCTTCAGCTATGTATTCTCCGGAGAAGTAGTCCACTCTCGCGGCGATGGCCAGCTTTCCAGCTAAAGCCCTCGCTATCTTACCCCTCTGCCACCAGGGCGAGCGGTTTATTGCCGGATACTGGAAGATGACGCCGTGCTTGGGCGGCTTTGCCCCGCTCCTGAGGTGCCTGAAGAGGGCCTTCTCCGCTCCGAGGACCTGTATGGTCGAGGCGGGCATTATGGCCAGCTCCCTTAACCCACCTGCAAGGCTCATGAGTCTCGCGGCCAGCTTAGCACCAACGAGGGCCTTGAGGTTCGGCGCCACTTCGTCCATCGCCGTCTCGAGGTAGTCCTCTATCTGCTTCCTGAGCTTGTAGAGGTCGTTTATCTCTCTCGCAAGCTTCCTGATGATGTCCTCGTCGAATTTTCCTAGGGGGGCACCCATCGACTTTTCGGCCGCGTTGAGTATCTTCTCGACCTTGGCATCCGGCAGACCGAGGGACTTGAGCTTCTCCTCGGTGGCGTTCTCCTTCGCGCCGATGCTGGCAACGAAGACAACGTACTGCTCGTGCTTCGGGAGTATCTCGTCAAGCTCCGGGAAGTGGAGGCCGTACCACTCCCTCAACCTTGAAACTAGGAGGTTGGTAACCTTGTCTATATCATCCAGCGCCTCTATGGCCTGGATTATCATCTTATCGCGAGCGCCGCTCTGCTCCTGTATGCGGAGCCTCGTAAGAGAAACACCAACGCTGAAGTACTCGTCGAACCACTTCTCTCCCAAAAACTCCTCCGGGTTCGAGCGGAGCCTCTCCCCGGCCACGCTCGGGAACTCGGCAGTCGTGCTATATCCGAGCTCCTTGAGGCCCCTCGCGAGTTCCGTGTCCTCAACCACGAACTCGGTGTAGCCCTTCTCGTTCAGCTCCTCAATCAGCTCGAGAAGCTCATCGGTCGGCTCGCCCTTCAGAAGTCTGTCAAGGCTAACCTCCGGCTTCCCGGTGAAGGGCCTGCTCGCGATGAGGTTGCCGTCCCCGTCAAAGGCGTAGACGCCCCTGACGTTCTCCGCTATGTAAGCTTTCATCATCATCACCCCTGCGATCTTTTGTCCTGCTTGTATAAAAAGCTTATATCTCTTCTGAGCCTCCAAAGGTCTATAAACCCTCCGCATAAGTGGAGCCGGTGGTGTGAAATGGGGTCGAGGAAGTTTCTTGTGAAGACACAGAGGGGCATGGAGGGCGTCGCTGCCAACTACATAAGGGAATCCCTCTCCGATGCCGAGGTGTTGGCGTCTCCCTTTGGATACTACGGCCTTGTGATAGTTGAGAGTGGAGATGAAGACGCTGAAAAGAAGATCCTTGATATTCCAGAGGTGGAGCGCGTTCTGCCAGTTCTCGCGGAGGTTCCCGCGGATCTTGAAGCTATAGTAACCACCGCCGAGAAGATAGCTCCCCTGATCGGTGAAGACGAGACTTTCGCGGTTAAGACCAAGAGGCGCGGCAAACACGGCTTTTCGAGCCTTGACGTCAACAGGGCTCTCGGTGCGCGGATTCAGGAGCTAACGAATGCTGACGTGAATCTGAGCTGGCCCGACAAGGTTGTTCAGGTCGAGATCATCGGGGACAAGGCCTACATTTCGGTAATCCCCGGTGAGGAGTTCAGGAAGTTCACGCCCGACAAGGTAGATGCTAGAAAGCTCTTCCACAGGCTCACCATTGTTCAGATGCCCTATTGGGGTGACTACAAGGCCTGCCGCACGTTCGGTGAAAAGATCGGCCGGGCCGCCCAGGCCTTTGAGGTCAAAGAACTCATCATAGCCCCCAAGGAGAAGATGGACGCCTTTGAGCTCGCCGAATTCATAAAGGGCGTTAGGGTTGGGCAGGAGAGCAGGTACAGAATACAGAAGGACGCGTATCCCTGGAAGGTCGAGAAGGTCCCGGTGAGCGTCTGGGACCTGTACCAGGTGATTAGGGATAAGCGCAGGGGTAAAAGACTGCTCATAATCACTGATCCCAAGGGGCCAACCCTCGCTCAGGTGAAGGAGGAACTGGCGAGGGACATGTACAAGGCCAAAGAGGTCGTTGTCTTCGTGGGTTCAAGAGAAGGAATTCCCAGGGGTCTCTTCCGC
Organism: Thermococcus profundus; assembly: GCF_002214585.1. NCBI lineage: Archaea > Methanobacteriati > Methanobacteriota > Thermococci > Thermococcales > Thermococcaceae > Thermococcus > Thermococcus profundus. The sequence continues at coordinate 1,866,034 of NZ_CP014862.1, read as the reverse complement.
TTTGCAGACTACGTTGTAGATCTCGCCCCCTACATGACTTTCGCAACGGAGCACGGCATTCCGGCCGCTCTGGTCTCGCTGTGGGAGGTTTATGAGGAATACCTGAAGAATAAGGATTGAGGCGTCAGACCCTAAGGTCCTCCTCACCCCTCGGGAATCCGCCGTAGTCATCATCCGCCGATGAGGGTGAAAATTAAGGCCCCAGCGAGGCCGCCCAGGAGGGAGGCGAGAAAGTTCGTGGAGTTGTTGTCGGTTATTCCCCTGTTTTCGAGGGTGGCCCCTATCAAACTGTCGAGGTTAACCCCAGCGAGGCCTCCGATGATTATTGCCAGCGTCATTGGAAGCTTGTACGCGGTGAGAGGAAGGGCGAAGGGGATTATAGCCAGGACTCCGAGCAGGCCGAAGATCTCCCCCTCCAGGGAGATCCCCCCGTTGGTGCCGGGTTTTACGGGCCTGAGGTTCGTGATCAACCTTGGTCTTTTGCCGTAGATCTTTCCAAGCTCGCTCGCGAGGGTGTCCCCGTTTACCGTGGCTATCGCGGAGAAGGTGGCGGCCCAGAAGGTATCCTGCCGGGTTATCATCTCGACTACGAGGAAAATCAGGACGGCGAATCCGTTTCCGAGGACGTTTCCGATGCCCCTGACCTTTTCGTTCTTCGATGAGAAGCCGAGGCGGACTTTGTCCTCGAACCTGTGCTTTGTGGCGAGAACACCCATAATGAGGAACGCTAACATCGCCAGAAACGGGTAGAGTCCACCCAAATAGAGCACGGCAAGACCAAAAACGACTGAGAAGAGGCTGCCCTTTCCGTCGAGGGCCTTTGTTTTATACGCCCCGAACCCCATCAGTGCCATCATGGTTCCACCGATGAGTGGGGGAATCGTCCCTTGCATTGTTGTCACCTCTGGGGCCTGAATAAAGCAGTCTGATTGAGACCTCTTTTGTTTGGTTGATGCTGAGTAATTCCTTATTACTCTTTCCCTCGACTATTAACGAACGTTTTGTATGATTCTGGCTATAAATTCCGGGGTAGAAAGTGAAATGAAAAGTCAGAAGAGCTCGTACTTGCAGGTTTCGGTGATGAACGTCACGTCCATGTGCTCTATGCCGGGGATATCCTTGGATATGGACTCGATTATATCCTGGATCTCCTTCATGTCTTTGGGGGCTATCACATGCAATACTAGGTTGTGGGTTCCCAGGGCTTTTTGGATTATCATTACGTGCTCGTTGGTCTTCAGCTTTTCCACGATCTCGTCGATGGGAGTTCCTGCCCTCACGGTTATTCCAAGGATAAGGTGTGAGTATCCTAAGAGGTCAAAGTTGGGAACCACCGTGTACTTCTGAACGACCCCCGTGCGTTCCAGCTTCTCCATCCTGCGGGATATCCTCTGTCTTGTGGTTCCGAGCTTTTCGGCCAGCTCTTTGTAGGTCATCCGTGCATTTTTTGACAGGAGTTTGATTATCTTGACGTCTATCGGATCAATTTTAACCTTTCCTCTCATGTCGCTACCCCCGTGAGTTGCCATCGAGATACTTACTCGGGTCTCAGTTATAAGATTTTCGGAAAATTTTCAACATGTTGGTTTCATCTTACTCGCTATGTTCCATAAAGTTATGAAAAATTGAAGAAATTCCTAATTTTCTAGCAGATATTCACACCATTATGAATCAAAATTACAAGGTAATTAGGTCAAAAAAACTTTATTTAGTTGCATATCACTTCTATACCTAGTAATCCAGCGATCTGCGAAATCTTTAAATTCTTAGAGTTTTACAATACGGGGGAATGGAGTATCCCTGGCGGTGATACCATGCGTAAAGTTTTGGAACTCCCTGAAATCACCCTTGAGGAGTTGGACTCTAGAATCAAGGGTCTTCCATCAAAGCTGTACCTGCTGAAGGCAGATGGGACGCGCATCATGCTTATAGATGGTGTCGGGAAGAGGTTTCCCCTGGTGAACACTCTTCCAAGGGTTCTTTCCAAAGTCGAGCTCTACGAGCTTGATAAGTTTGAGTTTCTGGATCTCCTGAACAGCCCTTCGCCCGAACCAGTGCCTCCCTCATCCCCGAACTCCGTAACCTTCTCCTACTCCACGGGGTTCTCGGATCTTCCCCCTTCAGCGGCCCTTAAAATTGAAAGCACAGTTCAGAGGATAGTTAAGAGGGCCTACTCCAGAGGGATAGCCATTGAATCCCTTGAACTCTCAGGTTCCCTCAGGCAGGGGGTTACTGGAAGGGACATCCTGAGGATCACCGCGAAGGTAAGTGCTTACACAGTCCTGGAATCCCCCGGGGACGAACTGCGCAGGATTGCCTCGGAGATCCTCTCACGGGAGACGGGCTTTGAGACCCGGGTTCTGGTTAGGGGAGAGTTCAAACGGGTAACTAAGTTGCCCTCTGTTAAAGTCGATGTCTCCGGGTTTACGTTCAGGGGAGGAGAGATCGTGGAGATATCCCTTCGGGGGGGCTCTCAGGGGTCTGAGAGGCTCAAAGTGAACCGCAGTGCCCTGGAAATGGAAGTCGAAAGAATGCTCAAGGAGGCGGGGATAGACAAGATAGCAGAGAACATTAAGAGCACGAAGAGTTCTGAGGGGATTTCCCTCAGAAAGGCCGCGTCTGTGATTCGTGATTCACTGAGGTCATTGAAGGGCCTTGCTCTTCTCGATGTGGGCCTCATGCCTGGGCTGAACGGCCACAAGGTCGTCGTGCGTGTTAAGAAAGAAGGAAAAGACTCGACCTCAGCCATTACCTCGATGGTCTCGGAGGCTCTAAAGTCCTCCCAGGGCAGACTTAGGGCCCTTGGTCTCCCGATTGAGCTGGAAAAGGCTTATTTGATAATAGAAGAGTGAAGGGGGGTTAAGCCTTCCTTAGCGGCAGGCTCTCCCTTATCTTCCTGAGTAGCTCCTCCTTCTTCTTTGAGTCTTCCAGTGCTATCTCAAGTACCTGATCAATGGTCTCAACTGGGATGATGTTTATCTTCTCAGCTTTGTCTGGACCCAGGAAGACGTCCTTCTCGTTTGATTTGGGTATTATGACCGTTTTGATGCCCGCTTCTATAGCCGCCTCTATCTTGGGCGTTGCTCCTCCTATGGGCAGAACCTCACCGCGGACGCTCAAGGAACCGGTCATAGCGACGTCCTGTCTTATTGGTACCTCTTCGAGAGCCGATATGACTGCTGTGGCAACGCTTATGCTGGCCGAATCACCCTCGACTCCCTCATAGGTCTGGAGGAACTGGACGTGGATGTCGTAGCGGCTGATGTCCTCACCCTTGTAGCGCTTGATTATGGCCGAGACGTTCTGGACTGCTTCTTTCGCTATCTCCCCGAGCTTTCCGGTGACTATGATCTTGCCCTCCTCCTTGCTCGCCGCCGGAGCGACAACGGCCTCTATGGGGAGGACTATGCCGCTCTGCTCCCCTATAACAGCTAGTCCGTTGACCCTGCCTATCTCCCCGCCTTCTGTCTTTATGACTTGGTACTCCTTCTTGTTCTCTATGTACCAGTCTGCGAGCTGTTTTTCGAGCGGCTTCGCCATCCTCATGGCCTCAAGTACATCTTCCCTCTCGACGTACTTCTTGCCCTTCTTGACGGCTATGTCTCCTGCGGCCCTGACGATACCTCCGAGGTCACGGAGGCGGAGTGTGAGGTGCCCCTTCCTCCCGCCCCTCCTCTGGGCTTCTCTGACTATCTCCTCCACAGCTTCCCTCGTGAAGTGCGGTATCTTGCCGTCCCTCTTAACCTCCTGGGCAACGAACTGGACGAGCTTCCTTCTGTTCTCCAGCGTGTCGGGCATCGTCGTCCTCATGTAGACCTCGTAACCGTAGCCCCTTATACGGGAGCGCAAAGCCGGGTGCATCTTGTCAACTGTGTCGAGGTTTCCGGCCGCGACGAGGATGAAGTCACAGGGAACGGGTTCCGTTCTCACCATAGCTCCACTGGAGAGCTCACTCTGGCCGGTTATCGGGAACTTCTTCTCCTGCATAGCTGTGAGGAGGCTCTGCTGCATCTTGAGACTCAGAGTTGCTATCTCATCTATGAAGAGAACTCCCTTGTTTGCGCGGTGGATCATGCCGGGCTCAACGCGCTCGTGGGCCGGTGTTCCGAGGCCGCCGCTCTGGAACGGGTCGTGCCTCACGTCGCCCAGTAAGGCACCCGCGTGTGCGCCCGTTGCATCGACGAAGGGTGCCTTTCTCCTTCCGCAGTTGTCGATGAGGAGTTTGGGTACTAGAACGCTCGTCCTCATCCTCATGTTGGAGAGGACCATCATGGTGAGGATTATCACGAAAAGTCCCATGAGAAAGTTGGTGGTGTTGTAGTCTATCATGACGGCCATCATTACCATGAAGACCACTGCGAGGAGAAGGTACGATTTGATGCTCTCCTGGCTCTTGGCCTTCTCCCTGTACTTCTCGACGATCCTCTTGCCCTGACACGCGGGGACGGTCTTTATTTTCGGCATGTTCTCGTCTTCCGGATTGGGAAACACCAGGATGTCCTCAAGGTTTTCCGTCGGCAGGAGCTCAGCCATCGCCTGTCCGAGCATTGACTTTCCGGTTCCGGGCTCGCCTATTAAGAGGACGTGCCTTCTCTGGCCGGCCGCGGTTTTTATGACCTCGACCGCGTGCTCCTGACCGATGACTTGGTCTATGAGCTTCTCAGGTACCTTTATCTCCTCCGTCGTCGAAAAATCGATCCCCAGATCGATCGTCTCGCCGTTTTGGCTGGAGGTGAAGGGTTTCTCATCCTCCATGCTCATCCCTCTTGTTCCTGTTTCTCCCTCTGATGGTGGATATCCCGGCCGGCTTATAACTTTATCTTCCTCTTCTAACGTTCCGCTGGACCGTTGAGACTTCCGAGGAAAAGCTAAAATACCTCGGAATCTATGTTAATTCGGTGGAGATCATGCCGAGGGGTGTGGAAGATCACATAATGTTCACGGCAAAGCACGGGAACTGGAAGGTCGCTGACAAGCTCCTTGATATGGACGATCCCCTAAAGGTGGCTCACTTCCTTGCCCAGATCTCGAACACGGTTAACTCGAAGATCCCGGAATACCTTACGGGCGTCATGAACGTGGCGGGGATAATGAGCCTCGCCGAGGAGCTCGCGGGGGACGACCTTGCGAAGGCAGTAGTTGCGCTCAAGTCCCCTGGGACAGCTAGAAAGCTTGGTGGGCTTGTGTTTGAGGAGGATAAGAAGCTCAAGAAGCTCCTGGTAGATGCTGCCAAGGCCCTTCTGGTTAGGATGACGGTGTCTAAATTCGAAACTGTCTCCTATCCCGAGGGTTCGCTGGGGGAGGTTAAGATCGTCTTTCCCTTCGCGGACGATCACGTGAACTTCACGGCCAAGCACGCGAAGTGGATAGTTGTAAAGAGACTCATAATAGACGACGCAACGCCCATGGTCGATGTGGCCAGACTGCTAGCTAGCATCAACGAAACCACGACGCTCAAGATACCCGCCTACGCTGGCATAGACATCGATGGAATAAACGAATGGTTCGCTGGTTTTAAGAAAGTGAAGAAGTCCGAGATTCCAGCGGTTGTTGAAAAGTACCTCCATTTCCAGCCGTCTTCGTTTGCCCCCGGTGAGTTCGAGGGGCACGCCAGAATCTACGCCCTCAGAAAGGCCCTTGAAGTGCTAGGCTTGCCCCTTGATGTCCCTGCGAAGAGCCTTGAGAAATACCTGGAAAAGAAATGATGAGGCCGAGGACACCTGAGGGCAACCGATGAGGAGTCTTCGCTTCGCTGAGGTGATGAAAATGGAGAAGAAAACCGTAACCCCTAAAGGGGCCCCCGCCCCGATTGGACCGTACAGTCCCGGCATACTGGCCTCCGGCAGGTTCCTCTTCGTCTCTGGCCAGATACCCGTTGACCCTGAAACGGGGGAGCTCATCGAGGGGACCTTTGAGGAGAAAGTCAGGAGAACCCTTGAAAATCTCCTCTCGGTCGTTGAAGGTGCTGGAGGGAGTGCCGAGAACGTTGTCAAGGTGACGGTTTATCTCAGGGACATTGGGAAGTATGGGGAGTTCAACAGGGTCTACTCCGAGTTCTTCACTGAATCCAAGCCCGCCAGGGCCGTTGTGGAGGTCTCAAACCTTCCCAAGGGAGTCGACTTGGAGGTGGAGTGCATAGCGGTCCTCTGACCATTTAATTTTTGAGGTGAACTTCGTGATCGAGAGAGTTAGAATACGGGAGGAGCTTCTGGAGTACCTCCTCGAACTGGCGAGGGACTTCTACCCAAACGAATTCGCGGGTTTCCTCCGTGAGAAGGGCGGAGTTTTTGAGGAGGTCTTAATAGCCCCTGGGGGACACTTCGGACGGACTTCTGCTTTTTTTAATACCTGGATGCTCCCCCTCGATGAGGAGATAAAGGGAACCGTTCACTCCCATCCTGACCATGTATGCTCTCCTTCCCCCCAGGATCTTTGGTTCTTCTCAAAATTCGGTGGCGTTCATCTGATAATATGCTACCCCTATTCCGCTGCGGATGTAGTGGCCTACGACAGTGAGGGCAACCCGCTGGAGATCGACGTTGTTCCGTGATCTCCGAAAACTACTTAAACATTTTTGGCTATCCTAACACAGGTGAGGCCGTTGGAGGTAAGCAAGCGCGAGGAGGAGTACCTTGAGACCATGTACCTGCTCCACAAGAACAAAGGCGTCATAAGGGTCAAAGACATAGCCAAGATGATGAAGGTAAAGCCTCCCAGCGTTGTGGACGCCCTTAAGAAGCTCAGCGAAAAGGGTCTTGTGGAGTACGAGAAGTACGACAGAATTCTTTTGACCGAGAAAGGAAGGGAGATAGCGGAAAAGACCTACGCAAAGCACCAGCTCCTCACTAAGTTCTTCGTTGAAATACTCGGGATACCACCCGAGGTTGCCGAGCAGGACGCGTGTCAGTTCGAGCACTACGTTCACGAGATAACCGTAAAGCGCATGAAGGAGTTCGCCGAGTTCGTTCAGAGCCAGTGTCCCTACGTCATAAAACAGTTCGTAAAAGGGAAACTGGAGGAACGGGGGGAATGATTTAACCCCCTCAATTTGATCCCTGATTCTAAATCAAAACGCTCCTCCGAGGTAGGCAAAGTACGCCGCGAAGATCCCCGCCAGCACCCACATAAGCGGGTGCACCTCCATCCATTCTCCCTTGAATGCTTTTATCACAGTGTAGCTTATGAAGCCGAGGCCTATTCCAGCCGATATGGAATATGTGAAGGGTATTGACATCACGACAAGGAAAGCCGGGATCGCCTCGGCTGGGTCGCCGAAGTCCACTTCCCTTATCGTGCTCATCATGTAGTAGCCCACTATCACGAGCGCCGGGGCCGTTGCGAAGGCCGGAATCGACTGTGCCAATGGGGCTATGAAGAGTCCTATTGCGAGGAAGAGGAGCCCTACGACCAGGGCGGTCATTCCAGTCCTTCCTCCTTCCTCTATTCCGGCTGCGCTCTCGATGTAGGTGGTTACTGTGGATGTTCCTAGGAGTGCCCCGAGGGTGGTTCCTATAGCGTCGGTGAGGAGGACCTTTTCTGCATCGGGAACCTTCCCTTCCTTGGTTAGGTAGCCGGCCTTGGCGCTCAGCCCGGTCACCGTGCCCAGGGTGTCGAAGAAGTCGACCATGAAGAAGGCGAATATTACCCCGAGGGCCCCGACGTTGAGGAGCCCTTTGAGGTCGAGCTTGAGGAAGGTGTAGCTTATGTCAGGGGTGGAGAATAGGTGGTGGGGCCATGGGGCCGCCCCGGTTATCCAGCCCAGGATGGATGTCGTCAGGATGGATATAAGCAGTGCACCCTTTACGCGGTACGATATGAGTATGGCCGTGAAGAGCAGTCCGAAGAGGAAGAGAAGTCCGGGTTTGCTGACCATTGCGGAGTAGTTGAGCTCCGTGAACTGGAGAACACCGTTTGTGGTAGTGGCTTTTATAAAGCCGACATCGTTGAGACCGATGAACGTCAAGAAGAGGCCTATTCCAGCTCCGACAGCGTACTTCTGGCTTATTGGAATTGCGTGTATAACGGCGCTCCTCACCTTTGTAACGCTGAGGACTATGAAGATGAGCCCCTCGACGAACACCGCCGCGAGCGCCACCTGCCAGCTGTAGCCCATTCCGATGACGACGCTGTAGGTGAAGTAACCGTTGAGACCCATTCCCGGCGCGAGGGCGAAGGGTTTCTTGGCGTAGAGGCCCATTATTATTGTTGTTATGCCTGCGGAGAGGGCCGTCACGGCAACGAGCGAGTTGAATGCATTTTGACCCATGGCATCGCTGAGTATCAGAGGGTTCACGAAGAGGATGTAGGCCATCGTCATGAAGGTCGTGATTCCTGCCAGGATTTCAGTTCTCATATTCGTCCCGTATTTCTCGAACTCGAAGTAGTTTTCAAACCAGCTCATCGTGACACCTCCGGTATTGACTGATTCCTGGTGAAATATGTGATTTTTAAATCTTTTTTTGACACAAATTAGTTTAACAACGGTTGATCTCTGAGAGAATGGCTTCTTTTCCTTTCGGGGAAATGCACTACAAAATTTAACATATAGAGTGCTTCTCCATAAAAGCCTTTCGGAAATGACCGAAAAGCTTATAAACGGTATGGGCGAAAACTTTAAAAGGATATGTCCTTTTGGGGTGGGGCTATGAAGAAGCTTGGGAAAGTTTCTCACTATGCAAAGCAGGGGTTTCTCATACTGAGAACCCAGTGGGTACCCAACCTTAACGATCGTGTTGTTGACAAGGATCTCAACTTTGTGGGCGTTGTTAAGGATGTTTTTGGTCCGGTTAAGGCTCCCTATGTTGCCGTGAAGCCCCGGGTCAGAAGCCCGGAGAGCTACGTTGGTGCCCCTCTATACGTTGATACAAGAAAGAAGAAAGCGAAGAGTGGAACGCGTTCCCGCAGGGGAAAACGCGGCAGGCGCCCCGCCCCCAAGAAGAGGGGGTGAGAACCTTTGGCTGATAAGAGGGTTTGTCCCGTTTGTGGTTCAACCGAGTTTTTCTATGACCGAACGAGGGGAGAACTCGTCTGTAGGGTCTGCGGCTATGTTCTTGAGGAGAATATTGTCGACGATGGGCCTGAGTGGCGTGCGTTCGATCCCGACCAGCGCGCAAGACGCGCCAGAACCGGCGCGCCGATGACACTTATGATACACGACAAGGGTCTCTCCACCGATATCGACTGGCGCGATAGGGACATACACGGGAACCAGATAACCGGCATGTACCGGAACAAGCTGAGAAGGCTCCGCATGTGGCAGAGGAGGATGCGCATAAACGATGCCGCTGAGCGTAACCTCGCCTTCGCTTTAAGCGAGCTCGACAGGATGGCGGCACAGATGCGCCTTCCGAGGAGGGTGAAGGAGGCCGCGGCAGCACTCTACAGGAAGGCGGTTATGAAGAAGCTCATAAGGGGGCGGTCGATAGAGGGTATGGTTTCTGCGGCACTCTACGCCGCCTGCAGGATGGAGGGCATACCGAGAACGCTCGATGAGATAGCGAGGGTCTCCAAAGTGACGAAGAAGGAGATAGGCAGGAGCTATCGCTTCATGGCCAGGGGTCTTGGCCTCAACCTCCGTCCAACAAGTCCCATAGACTACGTTGACCGCTTTGGCGATGCCCTTGCGGTGAGCTCTAAAACTAAAAAGCGGGCCAAGGAAATCCTTCAGGAGGCCATAAGAAGGGGGATAACCAGCGGAAAGGGCCCCACTGGTCTTGCGGCGGCGGCGCTCTACGTGGCGTCTCTCCTCGAGGGGGAGAAGAAGACCCAAAGAGAAGTCGCGGAGGTGGCCCACGTCACTGAGGTCACCGTTAGGAACCGGTACAAGGAGCTCGTCGAGAAGCTCAACATAAAGGTTCCGCTCTGAGGAGGTTTCGTTTTGAGGGTGGTTCTCCTGAGCGATACCCACGTGGGAGATAAAGCCAGGGTCCTTCCACCACTTCTTTTGGAACGGATTTCAGCGGAAAAGCCGGATTTAATACTCCATGCAGGAGACGTTACGGATCCTGCCGTTCTTGAGGAGCTTGAAAAAATGGCGCCAACCCTGGCGGTGAGGGGGAACGTGGACAAGCTTACCCTTCCGGAGGAGAAGGTCGTTGAAGTCGAAGGAATTAGGGTGCTCCTCCTTCACGGGCATCAGTTCTTCACTCTCAACGCTCATTTCCTTGCCCTGAAAGCCCTTGAGGCAGGTGCAGACGTCCTCGTCTTTGGACACACTCACAGGTTCTACAGCGACATCGTTTCCCTTCACGGGAGAAGAGTATGGCTTGTTAACCCGGGATCCCCGACTTTTCCGAGGTACGATGATCCATCTTTTGCGGTTCTAGGTGTGAGCGGAGAAGGGATTGATGTCAAAAGGATCGTCCTTTATTGAATTTTTAAATTTTTAATTTAAGTCAAGAGAAAGGAAAGAAGAGACATCAGCTCCTTATAGCGAGCTTGATGTCCTCGGCCTTGACTGTCTTCCTGCCCGCGTGGTGAGCGAGCTCAACGGCCTTCTTGGCTATCTCGATGGCCTTCTCCTCAAGGTGCTCGGCGAGAACCTTGGCGGCCTCCTCGCTAACGCGCGGGGCACCGGCCTTCCTTATAAGCCTGTCAACCGGGGCAATCGGCAACTCAGCCATTTCTTACACCTCCATCCATTGGTTTGAATTGTCACTGCACTTTATTTTAAGCATGCGGAGATATATAAAGTTTTCGGAAACGGCCCCTTTCCCATCCTTAAATTCGGGATATCCTATCCCCAGTGTTGGAATTGCCGAAATTGGGTCTTGTCCATTGGCTATGTTTGGGAAAAGCTTCTGGCATATCCTATGGATTGAAACGCTAACCCTCCCCAGCGTTGCTTACCCCTTCGTTCAGGTACTCGGATATGGTCTTGGCTGTATCGTTTATGGTTTTTCCTGCCTGCTCAGCGGCCTGTCTTATGAATCGTATCACAATTAGTACCATTGTAAGAGCGACCGCTATCATCAGGAGATATTCTATAGCCGCCTGTCCCCTTCTCATTCCCTCACCTCCGTAACATCTTGGACATTCCCATACTTAAGATTTTGGAATGTTTCGTGAAACCTGCCAACCGTTTTAAACCTTGGAACTGTAGTATTAACGTGATGGCGATGAGGTTCGTCCTTGACACCAGCATTTTCGTCAATCCGGAGATACGCTCTTCCTTCGGGGACACACCCACAGAGGCCCTTAAGTCGTTTCTGACCTACGCTGCGAAGCTTTTCGGTAAGGTTGAGTTCTACATGCCCCCCGGAATCTACAGGGAAATCATGAACTTCGTTGAGGAGGATGAGGTTTCCCCTGAGTTCGAGCTGTACGTTGTGAGAAAGCCCCCCGACGTTCATGACATTAAAATCCCTGCTTTTGTGGTCTACGAGCTGATAGATGACGTGCGCAGGAGGATAGACAAGGGGCTCCGCGTGGCCGAGAAGGCAGTGAGGGAGAGCGTGATTGAGACTGACAACGTGGATAAGATTATCCAAAAGCTCAGGAGAAACTACAGAAAGGCCCTCAGGGAGGGCATCGTCGACAGCAAGGAGGACTTTGAGCTCATTCTGCTTGCCAAGGAGCTTGATGCCACCATCGTTTCGGCTGACGTGGGTATACTGACGTGGGCCCAGAAGATGGGTATAAAGTGGATCGACGCGGCCAAGTTCAAGGACGTCCTTGAGGGCTTGGTCGAGAAGTTCAAGCAAGAGAAAAATTTATAAATGGTCGTCTTCATCGTATCATCGACGCCCCGGTGGCTCAGCCTGGTGGAGCGGCCGCTTGGTAAGCGGCAGGTCGCGGGTTCAAACCCCGCCCGGGGCTCCACAAGAAACTTTTCTGGAAATTCATGAATCCCGAGCGCACGTTAAGATCAATTTTGGAGCTTCTGAAAGGCTTGCTCATTCAAAATAAAAAATTGATAATGAATCAGCGTTTTTTCATCAGTAAAGCCAGCATCGCTACCCCAACAAACGCCCCTGGCCCACATATCTTGTCCTCCCTCTGGTTCTTTTCTGGTGAGCTTGTAACGTTCATGGTCTCTGACCAGAGAAGTTTGCTCTCCGGGGTGACGCTTTTGGAATATGCGTATGTCCTGTCAACGACCGCCTTCACGTCTTTTATGGTGACCTCGGGTGTTTTCACTTTGGCCTTTGAGACCGTTGAGGTGAAGTTGGCTTCCCTACAGAAGCTACAATCTCTGAGTTCCCCCGTTGGGGGAAGGCGGAGAGCCAGTCCATCGTAACCTCCGGCTCCAAAGCTTTTCGTGTACCCGACCGCCACTATACCCATGTTGCCTGCGATGAGCCGGGCCTCTTCCCTCATGCTGCCTCCAAGAGCTTTCTGCCATTTCACGTTTCCATCCCTGTCCAGTCTGAGGATCCAGATATCTGCGTCTGAACGGTCACCTATGGATCCGTAGGTTCCCCCTACGAGGATGTCGCCGTTTTCTACTGGAACAATGGAATATGCGCTATCGTCATGGATGTCCCCGTAAGTCTTCTGCCATTTGATCTTTCCGTTTTTGTCCAGGCGGAGCACCCAGAAGTCGTATCCCCCCGCGCCGAAGTTCAGGGTAATCCCTGCAACTAAAATTTCCCCGTCTGGTGTCGTGGAAACTGCCGTGGCAGAATCCGTACGGTTTCCCCCGTAGGTCTTCTGCCATCTCACGTTCCCGTTGCCATCGAGCCTGACCACCCACACTGAGGCGCCGCCTCCGTCCGCGCCTGTGGCTCTGTAGTCTCCGACTATAATTATATCTCCATTATCAGCCACCGTAACATCGTTGAACTGATCATCGTACTCGCTCCCGAAGGTCTTCTGCCACTTCACGTTCCCGTTGCCGTCCAGTCTCATAACCCACGCGTCCCACTTTTTTGCATCAAAACTGGACGTCTTTCCCACCGCTATTATGTCCCCGTTGGGTGCTAGAGTGATACGGAGTATCCAGTCGTCGCCCCTTCCTCCGTAAGTTCTCTGCCACTTTATATTTCCCTGCTCGTCCAGCCTGAGGATACTTCCGTCTACGCCCCTCAAACCGGAGGTTCCGACGCCTCCAGCCACTATTATATCTCTTCCATCTGTTGCGACTGAATAAGTCCTGGAATCCTCATATCCAACATATTTATTTGCCCATTTGACGCTTCCGTTCTTGTCTAGCCTCATTACCCAGATGTCGTAATAGTCAATTTTTGAAGGCCGTGTACTCCCCACCAGAATTATGTCCCCGTTTTCAAGTATCTTTGAATCTACAAGGTAGTCCGTTCCCTGCCACCCAAAGGTCTTTGCCCAGTAGTGCTCCATCACGGCCCCAACAGTGGGGTAAGTGGCCAAAGCCAGGACGAGAACAAGCCCCAGGATACCGGCTCTCCTCATGGCGCTACCTCCTAACTTTTTGGAGTCCACTATTTATTATTTGAAGTTCTTGTTGGATTCCTAAAGTTATAGTACATAGGTTGTTATAAGGATTTTGTAATTTTAAAAATGGCCGGTTATGAATGCATTAATTATAGTGCATCTTTGTGCGGCTCATGGAGAGCAAAATGGTTGCTATGATCCTGAATTATGGTCATGGTGGTATCCAGTTCATAGGTGGCCTTCGAAAGTTGTTAGTCTCGAATCGGCGATAGATCCCTTGAATAGGAATCTATAAAAGGAATGAAGTGGTGATAGTTACAGATTGAGCTAGTAGGGCGTTTAGGGTGAGAGCAGGCCTCTTATTGATCCAGCGGAATTTGCTTTTGGCAATGGTCACCCTAACGTTTCTTAGGAAGGGGCAGATGGAAAAAAGCGGAGAGGAGCTGAAAAAGCTTCTTCGTGGATTTTGCTGTGTGAAGGGGGAGAGAAAATGCGCAAGAAAGTTATTATCTTGATATTGGCTACGTTTTTGATGGGTTCTCTTGTATCATCCCAAACAGAAGTTGCCGCTGAAAGCACCCACCACTGGGTGAAGAGCTACGGGGGAAGCAATCAAGATGGAGCTCGCGCGGTTGCTTTGGCTGACAATGGGGATATTGTTCTTGCTGGTTGGACTTACAGCTTTGGTATAAGCAACGTTGATGCTTGGGTTCTTAGGCTTGATGAAGATGGAAATATAAAGTGGCAGAAAACTTACGGAGGGAATGAAAGAGATGAGGCTTATATGGTTGCTATAGCCCCTAATGGGGACATTGTCATAATAGGGCACACTATAAGCTTTGGCGCTGGTGATGTTGATGTTTGGGTTCTCAGGCTTGACGAGAAGGGTAATGTTAAGTGGCAAAAAACTTATGGGGGAAACGAAAGAGATGGTGCTTACGCGGTTGCTATCGCTGACAATGGTGACATTATTGTTGCTGGATACACTTACAGCTTTAGCACGGGCAAAGTCGATTCTTGGGTTCTTAGGCTCGATGGGAGTGGTAACATAAAATGGCAGAGGGCTTATAACGAAAGAGAAAGCTGTGTTGCTAATGCAATTGTTGTTGCATTAAACGGAGATATTATTGTTGCAGGTTCCTACAAGGGTGATATCTGGGTTTTAAGGCTTGACGAAAATGGTAATGTAAAATGGGAAAAGACTTTAGGTGGAGACGGCTGGGAGAGAGCTTATGCAGTTGCTTTAGCTCCCAACGAAGACATTATCGTTGCAGGCTACACTGAAAGTTTTAGCGCTGGTTACTCAGATGTTTGGGTTCTTAGGCTTGATGAGGACGGAAATATAAAGTGGCAAAAATCCTATGGAGCTTGGGGTGGCGAAGAGGCTCGTGCGGTTGCCTTAGCTGACAATGGGGATATCGTGATCGCGGGTGGAACTGGAAGCTTCGAGGCCAGTAGTATGGATGTTTGGGTTCTCGATCTTGATGAGATGGGCAATATAAAATGGCAAAAAAACTATGGGGGATGGGACTGGGAGGAGGCTTATGGGGTTTCTTTAGCCCCGAATGGGGACATTATTACATCTGGCTCTACTCATAGCTACGGTAGCAACCATGATGTCTGGGTTCTCCGGTTGCCTCTCAGTGGGGAGTTGCCCGGTTGTGACTTTTGCAGGGATACAAACGCTGAACCCCGGACAACCACTGCCCAAATAACGACACCGACGCCTAACGTTGAAACAACAGACGCACAAATTACAGACTCAAACGCGCAAATCGTCGATTCAAACGCGCAAGTCCAGGTACAATACTGGGACGAGAGTTATCTTCAGGTTACATCTTTTCCCCAGGGAGCTGAAGTTTACGTTAATGAAACCTATCAAGGAGTAACTCCATTGAATCTCACGTTGACACCGGGAACTTATCAGATAATGCTCTCTGAGGAAAAGTATGAGAACTACACAAGAACAGTAACTCTTGCCCCATTGAAGACAGCGACAATAATAGCTCAGCTAACACCAAAACCTGCAACTCTTTCAATAACCTCTGACCTATCAGGGGCTAAGGTTCATATTAATGGAACTTATATTGGAACAACACCTCTAAACCTGACCATTTACCCTGGGACTTATCATATAAAGCTCTCTAAGCAAGGTTACGCTGACTACATTAAAATAGTGACAATCAAGCCCCTTCAAACTGCAGTGATAAAGGCAGAACTAAGAGCCAAACCAGTGACATTTGCAATTAATTCTGACCCATCTGAAGCTAAAGTTTACGTTAACGGGACTCACAGGGGAACAACCCCGTTATCTCTGTCTCTCAACCCTGGGACTTATCGGATAGACCTCTCCAAAGAAGGCTACTGGAGCTACTCAACCACGATCACCATTACACCTGGAAGTGCACCAACCATTAATGTGACCCTGACACCCAAACCGGCCACGTTGACAATACTCTCAGAACCCTCGGGAACCTCGGTGTATATTGATGGTTCTTACAAAGGGGCAACCCCACTAACACTGAACTTGACTCACGGAATCCACGAGTTGAGGCTTGAAAAAGACGGGTACAAGGGAGTTCAGGAGGCACTAACTCTAAACCCGGGGGAATCAAGGAGCCTTGACCTCAAGCTCGAGCCGCTTCCCGTAACTCTCTCAATAACAGCCACTCCAGAGATGGCAGTAGTATACGTTAACAATGAATACCAGGGGGTAACTCCGTTGAAGTTGAGTTTGTTCCCGGGTACGTATGAAGTCAAGATTGCAAAGGACGAGTATGAGGCCCTGACTCAAACGGTGGCACTTAACCCCGGGGAGAGTACAACCCTCAACGTCACTCTTACTCCGCTCTTTGGCTTCTTGAGAGTTTATTGCAACGTGGAGGGGGCTGAAGTGTACGTTGATAACGTGAAGGTTGGGGAAACTCCTTTGGAAGGCTACAAACTGCCAGCCGGGGAGCACACGGTTAAGGTGAAGAAAGCTGGGCATCGGGATTTCATGCAGGCAGTAGCTATTAAGCCGGGCGAGACTCAAACGGTAAATGTGACTCTAGAATCGGTTCAAACGACTTCGAGTTCGGAAAGGAGAGGCGTCTGTGGCCCTGGAGTGCTCATACTCTTATCGCTTCCCCCGCTCCTTATGAGGAAGCTAAGAAAGTGAACCGTTTGTTTTTCTTTTTTTTCAATGACTCGGTTGGAAAAGCCCGACTGGTGGAATGAAAATAAGGAAGAAAATTACTTCTCCCTTTTTCTTAGCATTGAGGCCAGTATTGCCCCACCTAAGAAGAGTCCTGGGCCGCAGATGGAGCCACTGGACTTAGTACCCGCTGATTCTGAGCTAGAGCTGGTCATGGGCACGCTACTTGTCTCAGATGGGGCTGTTTGAGGAGTAGTAGTGGTTCGTCCAGTAGCAGTTGAAGTGTGGGCTGGAGTTTTAGTAGTTCTAGTGGTTGTAGAGCTCGGTTTGGATGTTGTGGTTGTTGTGGATATTGATTTCAGCCTGGGGGTCAAAGAGAGTGTTTTTCCGGCGGTTATCGTAATGTTCGCAGAGTATTCTTCATAACCCTCCTTGACGATTTTTAACTCGTGTTCACCCTTCGAGATCTTGTAGCCCGTAATCGGAGTCGTGCCAATGGGAGAACCATCCACGTAAACTTTCGCCCCTTCAGGCGAAGGTATTGACAGGTAACCGAAAAGAGGGGATAGCTTTGGAGAGATTGTCTTATTTTCTCCTGGGTTAAGGGTTATTGTGATGATATAATCTTCATAGTCTTCCGTGGAGAGTTCAACCCTGTAAGTTCCGGGATTGAGGGTAATGTTTAAGGGTGTTGCGCCTTTGTAAGTTCCGTTAACGTAAACTTTAGCTCCAGATGGGTCAGAATTAATTGCAAATGTCACTGGTCTGGGCGTCAGAGTCACGTTGATGGCTGTCGTACTGCCCGCTTCAATGGTTACAGTGGTTAAGTAGTCATAATAGCCGTCTTTTCTGACGTTGATTGTGTGTTCCCCCGTCGGAAGCTTGTAGCCCGTTAAGGGGGTTTTGCCTACGTAGGAACCATTAACGTAAACTCCCGCGTTTGGTGGGGATGAAGTAATGGTAAGATAACCAAACAGGGGCTGGAGGTCAGTGTTAATAGTCCTATTCTTCCCCGGGCCAAGTGTTACTGTGATCGTGTACTCCCTGTAATCCTCTTTGGAGAGTTTTATCTGATAAGTCCCAGGGTCAAGAGTTAGAGTTAGCGGTGTTACCCCCAGGTAGGTTCCGTTAATGTAAACTTTAGCTCCAGGAGGGTTTGAAGTTATTGTTAGTGTTGCAGGGTTTGCACTCAGTTCCGCGTTTATTACCGTAGTCTGGCCGGGATTGATTGTTATTGTTTTAATGTAATCAGCATAACCCTGCTTAACGAGCTTTAACTCGTGTTGCCCTGTTGAGAGTTTATAATCCTCTAACGGTGTTGCTCCAACGAATGCCCCGTCAACATAAACATCGGCTCCGGGTGGGCTGGAGTAAACCGTTAGGTAGCCAAATGCCGGTGTTAAATTCACCGAGAGAGTCCTGTTCTCGCCCGGCTCAAGTGTTACTGTGGTCGTGTAGTCTTCGTAATCCTCTTTGGAGAGTTTTATCTGATAAGTTCCCGGATCCAGGGTTAGGGTTAACGGTGTTGCTCCTCCGTAAGCTCCATCAACGTAAACTTCGGCTCCGGATGGGTCAGAATTTATTGAAAGAGTTGCTGGATGCAGTTCTAAATTGAAATCCATACCAGCGGTTTTGCCCCAATCGGTATTCAGATAGGCGTCCAATTTGACAAACACAATAGATGCAGGGATGCTAGAGGATACGTTGGGGATGTATGATGAGAAATAGTCGTAGTACTCCTCGACGGTTTTTACTGGGATCTTGAACTCGATCGTGTTATTGTGGATAACCTCGTACTCGTTCATGCACCCCCAAGTGTAGTATGGCCCCCCATAATTGAATTCAGTCCCCCAGAAGGAGAACTCCGTAAACAATGGAAAGAACACCGTATCATCAAACGTGCCCCAGTCACCGTCAAAGTCCAGACGGAATACGATGGCATACCGTTCGATATCGTAAACGGGTTTTGAAAGCTCAATTTTTCCGTAGATGTAAGCGCCGTCCCTGTAGAGCCTCGCGTCCTCAACGTACTCCCGGGAACCCCACGTTACGCTAAGCCTTTTCGCTACCCCATGACTGTCCCACTCGTCCCCAACACCATCCACCGAGAACTTCCCCGCAACCTCGTCCTTATCGGGAGTTCCGTCTCTATCAGAGTCATGGGAGGTTGTGCTGAGCCCGAGGAACAACTCTGAAACGTCCCTGGCACCATCGTTGTCCAAATCTAAGGTGTATAACTCGTCGAGGGCTCGGATACTCTCGTTAAACTCTTCCTCCGCCTCGTTGAACTTATTGGTGTCGAGGAACGCTATTCCCTTCAGATAACTTGAATTTGCAGTTGAGAGGAGATTGTAGTACTCGGAGTCTTTTGGCACTACTTGGGCCAGCCTGTTGATCAGAGTGTCAATGTACACGCTTTTCCGGACGAGTCTGCTGTAGTCACCGGTAATCCACAGATTGAGCGACTCTATACTGGGCGGCCGTGGGCCGTATTTGGTGTAGAACTCGAAGAAATCAGAGGATCTGTCCTCCGTGTACTTGTTCAATATCTCAACGAACTTGGACTCAGTTAAAGGGTAATTGTTTGCTAGCTCCCTTATGAAGCTGAGATACCGTGGGCCCGTTACCAGGTAGTCCCCTTTTAGATAAGAGTGAGGCAGAATTGGCGTCAAGTCTGGGTTTCCATACTTTGCTTCCATTTCGAGGAGCGCATAATACAGGATATCTGGGGCCTCATTGTTTTTTCTCTGGAAGTCCAGTAGGTAGGAGAAATCGTCCCTGTATTTCTCGGCGTAGGCGTCCAGCGGAAGGCTAAAATCAACTATTGCATGGTTGTGATAGAATTCTAAAAAATCAACTCCCGTTGACTCTTTGATGGCCGTAATGAACTCGTCAACGTTTATGTCCTTGTAAGGAGTGCGGACTAGATACCGAAATACTGTATCCAGACTGCTCTGGTTGTTGGTTTGCTTCCTAATCTCCTCATCAAAATACCAGAGCAGTAGTGGGGTATACCCATAACTTAACGTAGGCTGGTAGAGGGGATCATTCCCACTACTAAGCCTCTCTTGAATCCCTCTTTTGTACATAAGGTACAACGCATAGTATTTTCCCAAAAATCGCTTATCGTGGGTATAATTGTATGCTAGTTTGAACCCATAATACACGGCAGGTCCCTCACAGAAAACCCATGTCACGCCATTGAGGGACTGTGATATTGTAATTACTGGGGGACACCACTCGTGAACAACATGATGGGCAATTTGATCCTGCCTAAATCCGTCATCTATCTGCCACCAACCTCCTCCATAGATCCAACCGCTGGCCGCTGGCGTAATTGTTATCTCTTCGGCGGGGACGTAATCAAGGAGTTGAGAGAGCACGTGAAAGTGGTGTGCAGTATCCCGCATTAACCTCTCCGCTTCTTTTCTCCTGTCCATATCGCTAAAGAGATACGGCATTTGAGCGGGTCTATTGGGGGCGTTTCTCGGGAGGTTGGGGCGTTTGAAGAGCACATAATTTGTTTTAACTCCATAAAATTCTCCGGTGTACTCAATCGAAACTTCTCCCATTTCAATGAAGGACCTCAGGATGTCATAAACCATGTTCACTCTGATCACGTTCGAACTGCTCACGTGGAAGGGAGCAAAAATCTCCCAGTTATCGGGTATATTGAACTCCACAGTGGCAGGTTTTCTTAAGTATTCATCTATGGGCTGGTAGCTCCTTTTGTCGTACGGGACGGCGAGTATCGCCTCCATGTTAATTATGGCCATTGTGGTACTGACTCCGCTATGTTTGATATCCCCTGGAACCCCGGCTATTCTCTCCAAGGTATACCCCTCGATTTTGTATTTCAAGTACACAGAATTTCCGTTTGGTTGTACCGTCCATCCATACTTCTCGCCCTCCAAAACATTACCGTCGGTCTCCAGCAATGTGACGGTTAAGGGCACTCCTTTCCTTTCAAAGTAGTCTGCCGCTCGAAGTGTGAAGGTTAGCTGTGGGTCATCAACACCTGAGAAGTACGCTTCGACTGTAATGACTTCACTGGTGTTGTCAATTGTAATAACGTAGCGTACGCCCTCTTCCGATGAAGCTACCCCTAAACGCGGGATATTGCTTCCAAATAGAATTGTAACAAGGAACAGCAGGATGAATATTCTCCGGCTCATGACTTACCCTCCAGGGAAACCAATTATTTTGTATTGGGATTTGAAAATATTAAGTTTTTTGAATCTGATAATACACACTCTTATCTTGAAGGACTTGCTAAAAAGCAAACGTGCGGATTTAATCAATGGGTAACTTCATTTAACAATGGGCCCAACCTGGGAAGTTTCTCTTCTTGTGTCTGTTGAACTATTTTGTTTAACCATAAGGTTTTTAAAGTTGGGTTGGTGATGGTCATATGCCGTTGGGCGTGATCACGCGGGAAATGCAGTAGGGGAGTATTGCACAGCGCTGAGCGCTGTGGAAGTCTTAAGCGCCCTCTCTTGGGCGATTTGAGCATTAGCTCTGCTTTGCATGGGGCCGTGGGGTAGCTTGGCCTATCCTTCCGGCTTCGGGAGCCGGGGACCCGAGTTCAAATCTCGGCGGCCCCACCAACCTGGTATTCTGTTTGTCCTACAGCTCTTCTGGGTTGCTTGGTTGTCCGGTATTAGGCACGTGGATACTCTGAACTCCGGTGGATTCCTTCTTCGGGTTTTATTGGATAGTTTATCCAAACGTTTATATACTGGTACACTGTTCTCCCAGTGGACAAATAATCCAGGTGGTGAAAATGAGGAGAGCGTCCATATTCCTGCTGGTTTTCCTTCTCCTGGGCGCGGTCTTTGCCGCCGGCTGTATCGGTGGGGGCGGCTCGGCCACTTCAAGCCCCACCCCGGCTAAAACCGCAACACCAAACTCCGAAACTACCACCACTACCTCTTCAAGCTCTACCACGACTGCAGTAACTACAACAACGACCACTGCCACAGAAAGGCCTTATTATCCGCTGAACGTTACCGACTATCTCAACCGGACAGTTGAAATCAAGAAAGAACCCCGGAGGGTCGTCACCCTAGCACCTTTCATAACTGGGGATCTCTACTATCTGGGTCTGTTTGACAGGGTCGTTGGCGTTACAGACTACGACGACTTCCCCCGGGCTGTGAACAACGTGACTCGGATAGGCGGCTACGGTAAGTACGCCAACCTTGAGATCATAGCGAGTCTCAAGCCGGACCTCATAATCGCGGACACCTACTCGCAGGCCATCCTTGATAAGCTTGAGGAGATCGCCCCAGTCGTTGTCCTCAGGGCCCATACCGTTGATGACATAAAGGGCAATCTTATCCTCCTCGGCAAGGTCTTCAATGCCCAGAATAAGGCGGAGGAAGCTGTCTCGACTTTCCAGTCCCAGCTGGATGAGATAAGCTCTGCCGTTGCCTCCGAACAGAGGGTTAAGGTTTTCTACGTGGTCTGGAACAACCCCCTGCAGACCGCTGGTGGGGACTCTTTCATAAGCACGCTCATACACCTTGCCGGGGGCGTTAACATCTTCAACGACACGAACGGCTGGCCGACCGTCAGCAGGGAACAGGTCCTTGTTAGGGATCCCCAGGTTATCATCCTCACGCCCCACTGCGGTATGGACGTAGAGGACGCCTACCACGAGTTCTCGGGAACGACAGCGGCTAGGGACGGCAGGATATACATGATAGAGAACGAGAACGACCTCATTCATCCGAGCCCCAGGCTGGTCAACGGCCTTGAGATACTGGCCAGACTTCTCCACCCCGATGCCTTTGCCGAGAAGTATCCTATGACCATTACGGACTTTGAAAACAGGACGGTCACTATAGAGAAGGAACCCCAGAGAATAGTCTCGCTGGCGCCAAGCATAACGGAGACGCTGTTCTACATAGGTGCTGGGGACAAGCTCGTCGGTGTTACCCAGTGGGCCGACTGGCCGGCTCCCGTGAAGAACATAACGAAGGTTGGTGGATACGGCAAGTACGCCAACCTTGAGATCATAGCGAGCCTCAAGCCGGACCTCATAATCGCGGACGATTACTCCCTCTCGATCCTGGACAAGCTTGAGGAAATCGCCCCCGTCGTTATCGTTGCACCTAAAAGCGTTGACGGGATATACAGGCAGATAGAACTTCTCGGGAAGATCACCAACAGGGAGGAGGGAGCCAGGCTCGTCATCGGGGACATGAAGGGTGAGATAGAGTACGTTTCATCGAAGGTTTCCAACCTCACCAAGCCCAAGGTCTTCTTCATCCTCAGCTACTACCAGGGCTACTGGACAGCGGGTAAGGGTACTTTCATGGACAGCGTCATAACCCTCGCCGGAGGAGTTAACGTCTTCAACGACACGAACGGCTGGGTGAAGGTGAGCGAAGAGCAGGTGATCGCCAGGGATCCGGATGTGATCGTCGTCCTCCCAACCGCTGGCATCAATGCCACCGAGCTCTGCAGTGGGCCCTTTGCATCCACGGAGGCCGTGAAATCAGGAAGGGTCTACACCGCCACCGATTCAAACGCCTACCAGAGGCCCAGCCCAAGGATAGTCGTTGCCATAAAGGAGATGGCCGAGTTCCTTCACCCCGAGGCTTTTGGAGTCAGCCCCAGCACGCAGGCATGCCAAGCTGTCTCTGCCCCTTGAGTCTTATTTTTTGATTTTATCCTTCTCCGAAATCTATTTAACTCGGCGGCTTTTCTATATAGTGGTGAGCTGGGTATGGAATTCCGCAAGATACAATTTACCGGCAGGAGCTCATACATAGTGTCTCTTCCGAAGAAGTGGGTTCTTGAGAACAACCTGCGGCAGGGTGATGTTGTTCCGCTGATCATCAATCCCGATGGGAGCATCACGATATTTCCAAAGGAGCCGAAGGACATCGGGGAGCAAAAGAAGCTTGAAATCTCGAAGGAGTACTCTCCCGACATGGCCGCCAGACTTGTTATCTCAGCCTACATCCAAGGATACGATGCGCTGGAGATAACTTTCTCAGACGAGATGCCTTTTTACAAGGTCAAGATACGAAAGATCCTCCAGGGTCTTCCTGGTGTGGAGATAATACTCGACGAGCCCCAGAGGATAATAGCGAAGAGCCTCCTGGACGAGAGGGAGGTAAACCTCTCGGAGATACTCATGAGAATACGCTCCATAGTGCTCTCGATGATCGGGGACCTTGAGCTCCTGGCCGAGAGCCCGGGAGAGGTGGAGGTGCTCAGAGACCTGAACGACCTCGAAAACGAGCTTGACAGGTTCTACTTCCTCACGATAAGAACGGTCAACAGGTTGCTCTCCCAGAGGGCAGTTTCCGAGGAGAGCGGCATCATAAAGAGGCACTTCGATCTCATCGGGATCCTCTTCATAGTCAGGAACATCGAGAGGATCGGGGATCATATAATCCGCATCTCCGAAAATCCGGAGCCCCTCGACTTTTCCAGGCTTAAGGAACTTTTCACATCAGTTTTAGACAGGATCTCGGACAGGGATCTGAAGATGATTGACAAACTGATGCTTGAGCTCAAGGATCTCATAAGGGCCACGGATTCAAAGGAATCGAGCGCTAAGGAGAGCTACCGCAGGATTATGGAGTACCTTGAGAACATAGGGGAGACCATAATCAACATGGCCCTCAGCTGAGTTTTCCTTTTTTCAATAAACGTTATAAGTTCTCTTCTTATCCCTGCTTTGGGATGGAAAATGAGGGTAATAATGACGACTAAGGTTGATCTTGCTTCGATGAACATTAAAGAGAAGCTCATCGAGCACTTCGGTTTTGAAGAACTGGGGGAGGCTTTTGACGGAAACCCCGTTTTTGGAAGGGGTGGTGACGTCATACTGACAACCAACGAGGAGATGATCTACTACGACAACCTTGACCTGGCCATCGAGGAGCAGCTTGGAACCCAGCCAAAGCTCATAATTTTCGCATCGAGGCACTCCAGCAAGGCCAAGATGCCGGCTCTTACCACCCACGTTACAGGAAACTGGGGGAAAGCCATGTACGGGGGAAAGGACGAGAGCCTTGCAGTTGCCCATCCATATGCCATGAAGCTAGCTTTGCTGAAGCTTAACGAGCTCAACGATTTGGGCTGGACGGTCTGCTACGAGGCGACCCACCACGGTCCGAGCGAGCTGGATGTTCCCAGTCTGTTTATCGAGATAGGATCGAGCGAGGAGGAGTGGGTAAACGACCGTGCCGGCGAGATACTGGCCGAGACCATAGTTTATATCCTCCGCGAGCTGGACAGGGGAAGTTCCGAGAGAAAATTTGTGCCGGCCCTCGGGATCGGCGGCGGCCACTACGCCCCGAAGCAGACCAAAAGGGCCATCGAAGGGGATCTTGCGTTCGGTCACATCCTCCCGAAGTACGCCCAGCCCGTTGATGAGGCCATGCTCTTGAAGGCTATAGAAAGGACCCACGGTGGAATCGAGGCTGTATACGTGGACTGGAAGGGCACGAGGGGAGAAACCCGGCAGATGGCAAGAGAACTGGCATCGAAGCTCGGCCTTGAGTTCATCAGGGATTGAAACGTGACGAAAGGTTTAAAGACTTCAAAATCAACATAACCCAGCATTGGAGGACTATGTAGCTAACTTTATATACTTTCCACCTGCAATTGGTTGCAGGTGTTAAATTGCACCCGGAGGGTCGGAAGATGTTGAAACTGATTGAGGATGCTATTGATAAAACGACGGCCGCCGCTGGATCAAAGGCAGTGCCCGATGTTTCAGTTCCCCAGAGCGATGTTGACGAGGAGCTTAAGAAGCTTCTTGAGCAGATTCAGGCCAAGATATACGTTGTTGGCGTTGGTGGGGCCGGATGTAACACCATAAACCGGATGATGCAGGTCGGCATCCAGGGGGCGAAGATAATAGCCGTTAACACCGATGCCCAGGATCTCCTGAAGATAAGGGCCCACAAAAAGATCCTCATAGGCAAGGAGCTCACAAGGGGCCTTGGCGCTGGAAACAACCCGAAGGTTGGTGAAGAGGCCGCCAAGGAGAGCGAGAGGGACATAAGGGAATCCCTCGAAGGTGCCGACATGATCTTCGTTACCTGCGGTCTCGGCGGTGGAACCGGTACTGGAGCCGCCCCGGTAATAGCGGAGATGGCCAAGAAGATGGGGGCCCTCACCGTTTCGGTGGTTACGCTTCCCTTCACCGTTGAGGGAATAAGGAGAATCAAGAACGCCGAATACGGTCTTGAGAGGCTAAGGAAGGCCAGCGACACGGTCATAGTCATCCCGAACGACAAGCTAATGGAGGTTGCCCCGAACCTGCCGATTCACATGGCCTTTAAGGTAGCCGACGAGATACTCGTCCAGGCAGTCAAGGGCATAACCGAACTCATTACCAAGCCGGGTCTCGTCAACCTCGACTTCAACGACGTAAGGGCGGTCATGAAGGACGGCGGCGTTGCAATGATTGGTATCGGCGAGAGCGACAGCGAGAAGAGAGCCTTGGAGGCCGCCCAGCAGGCTTTGAACAGCCCGCTCCTCGACGTTGACATAAGCGGCGCCAAGGGCGCTTTGATAAGCATCAGCGGAAGCGACGTCAAGCTCGAAGAGGCCCAGCAGATAATCGAGCTCGTCACGAGCAAGCTCGACCCCGAGGCCCAGGTCATCTGGGGTATCCAGCTCGATGAGGAGCTTGGAAAGATGATAAGGATTCTCCTCGTTGTTACTGGGGTCAGCTCTCCCTACGCGGTTGCTGAGGAGGAGACCCCGTCCTACGAGGAGGAGCGGAGAGTAGTTAGACTCGACCTTGAGGAGTTCTGATCCAACCGTTACCTTTTTATTTGCTTTTAATCTGGGCTTAACTAAGTGCAGAAAGGGGTGTTCATGATGGCCGAGAGCTTTAGTGATAAGATCAAGAACTTCCTCTCAGAATCCAGGAGGGTACTGCTGGTCACGAGGAAGCCGAGCTGGAAGGAGTATAAGATGGCAGCCAAGATCACCGGTATAGGAATGATTATCATCGGAACCATCGGCCTGCTGATAACCATGATCGGCTATCTGATTATGGGAAATTCTGGCCTCTGAAGTCCGGGTGATCTCCATGGACGGGAGCAAGATATTCACAGTGAGGGTCACGGTGGGGCAGGAGGAGACCACCGCAAAGCTGATCTACAGCAAAGTAAAGACCTACAATCTTCCTGTTTACGCCATACTGGCACCATCCAAGGTCAAGGGCTACATCTTCGTTGAGGCGCCCAACAAGAGCGCCGTGGACGAGGCCATAAAGGGCATAAGGCACGCCAAGGGTACTCTCCCCGGCGAGGTCAGATTCGAGGAGATAGAGCACTTCCTTGAAGAGAAGCCAGCGGTTAGCGGCTTCGAACCTGGAGACATCGTTGAGCTGATATCCGGCCCGTTCAAGGGCGAGAAGGCTAAGGTCGTCAGGGTGGACGAGTCGAAGGACGAGATCGTCGTTGAGCTCATAGGTGCGATAGTCCCGATCCCCGTCACAGTGAGGGGAGAATACGTTAGACTTATAAGCAAACACCAAAAGGAGTGAACGGTTTACAGGTTGAGAGGTGAGAAAGATGCCACAGGTCGTTGAAGTTCTCGTTGAGGGAGGAAAGGCTTCACCTGGACCACCGCTCGGTCCGGCCATCGGTCCGCTCGGACTTAACGTTAAACAGGTCGTCGATGAGATAAACAAGGCCACGAAGGACTTCGAGGGAATGCAGGTTCCGGTCAAGATCATCGTTACGGACCCCAAGAAGAAGACCTTTGAGATCGAAGTCGGTGTCCCGCCGGTCAGCCAGCTCATCAAGAAAGAGATCGGCGCTCCCAAAGGCTCAAGCGAGCCCGGCCACAGCCCAGTCGGGGACCTCAGCATGGACGCCGTTATCAGGATCGCCAAGGCCAAGATCGACCAGATGCTTGCACCGAACATCAAGGCCGCCGCCAAGGAGGTCATTGGAACCGCCCTCAGCATGGGCGTTACCGTTGAGGGCAAGGATCCCAGGGAAGTCCAGAGGGAGATCGACGAAGGGGTTTATGACGAGGTCTTTGCCAAGGCTGAGGAGGCCGAGTGAGGCCTCTTTTTCCGCATTTAATCGTCGGGGAAAAGTTTAAAAATACCTCCCTTTACGCATCTTTGATTCTTCGTAGTTGCTAAAATCAAAAAAGAAAAGGAGGGCTGTAAAGTGGCCTTCGATAGACAGAAAATCGTGGAAGCGGTGAAGGAGGCGAAGGCCCGGGCTAAGCCGCGCAACTTCACACAGACCGTCGAGCTGGCAGTCAACCTCAAGGACATAGACCTGAAGAAACCCGAGAACAGGTTCAAGCTTGAGGTTGTGCTGCCCCACGGTCGTGGGAAGGAACCGAAGATCGCGGTCATCGCTGATGGTGCCGTTGCCGAGGCGGCTAAGAAGCTCGGGCTTGATGTGATTAGTGGAGAGCAGCTCGAAGAGCTTGCTAAAAGTCCAAGGGAAGCCAGGAAGATAGCCAAGAAGTACGACTTCTTCATTGCCGCGGCTCCGCTGATGCCGAAGATCGGTAGGTACCTCGGTAGGTACCTCGGTCCGAGGAACAAGATGCCGCAGGTCGTTCCGCCGACAATGACCAACCTCGAGCCGATCGTAGAGAAGCTCAAGAGAACCGTCAGGATACAGCTGAAGAACAACCCCGTTGTCCATGCCAGGGTGGGAACCGAGAACATGGACGACGAGAAGCTCGCTGAAAACGCCGAGGCAGTACTGAACGCCATTATCAACAAGCTTGAGCGCGGCGAGAACCAGGTGAGGTCAGTGTACGTCAAGACGACAATGGGCCCGGCCGTTAAGGTTGAGAGGTGAGGAAGATGGCCCACGTAGCTGAGTGGAAGAAGAAGGAAGTGGAAGAGCTCACCAACGTTCTCAAGAGCTACCCAGTGATAGCCCTCGTCGACGTGGCCGGCGTCCCAGCGTACCCACTCTCGAAGATGCGTGACAAGCTCCGTGGAAAGGCACTCCTCCGTGTGAGCAGGAACACCCTCATAGAGCTCGCCATAAAGAGGGCCGCCCAGGAGCTCGGAAAGCCGGAGCTTGAGAAGCTCATCGACCACATAGAGGGCGGTGCGGCAATACTCGCCACCGAGATGAATCCATTCAAGCTCTACAAGCTCCTTGAGGAGAGCAAAACTCCGGCCCCGGCCAAGCCCGGTGTGCCGGTTCCGCACGATGTCGTCATCCCAGCCGGACCTACCTCACTCGCTCCGGGCCCGCTCGTCGGTGAGATGCAGGCCCTCGGAATCCCCGCTAGGATCGAGAAGGGTAAGGTCAGCATCCAGAAGGACTACACCGTCCTCAAGGCCGGTGAGGTCATAACCGACCAGCTCGCGAGGATCCTCAACGCGCTCGGCATCGAGCCGCTCGAGGTCGGTCTCAATCTGCTCGCGGCCTACGAGGACGGGCTCGTCTACACTCCGGAAGTCCTTGCAATCGACGAGAGCGAGTACATCAACATGCTCCAGCAGGCTTACATGCACGCGTTCAACCTGTCAGTTAACACGGCCTACCCGACCAGCCAGACCATCGAGGCGATCATCCAGAAGGCGTTCCTCGGAGCGAAGAACGTCGCTGTCGAGGCTGGCTACATCACCAAGGAGACCGTCGAGGACGTCTTTGGCAGGGCCCTTCGTGCAGTCCTGCTCATAGCCCAGAACCTTCCGGAGGAGCTGCTTGACGAGAAGACCAAAGAGCTTTTAAACGCTCAGGCGCAGATGGTTGTAGCCTCCCAGCCGTCCCAGGAGGAGAAGGTGGAAGAGGCTGAGGAGGAAGAGGAAGAAGAGGAGGCGTCCGAAGAGGAGGCCCTTGCAGGACTGGGTGCTCTCTTCGGCTGATCTCGTTTCAACTTTCCCCTATCTGTGTGAAACAAAAAAGATGAAGATGATTGGAGGTGTGAAAAATGGAGTACGTGTATGCCGCTCTGCTGCTCCACGCCGCTGGTAAGGAGATAAACGAGGAGAACCTCAAGAAGGTCCTTGAGGCCGCCGGTGTTAGCGCCGACGATGCCAGGATAAAGGCCCTCGTTGCCGCTCTCGAGGGCGTCAACATCGACGAGGTCATCGAGAAGGCCGCCATGCCGGTTGCCGCTCCGGTTGCCGTTGCCGCCGCTCCGGTCGCTGAGGGCGGCGCCGCTGAGGCCGCTCAGGAGGAAGAGGAGGAAGAGGAAGAGGAGGCCAGCGAGGAGGAGGCCCTCGCCGGTCTCGGCGCCCTCTTCGGCTGAACTCCTCTTCCCTTTATTTTCACCAACTTTTCTTTTGGGTTCATTCGTTCGGTTGTCCGTCTTCTTGTGTGGTTTATGATCCAGACAAATGTACCAAAATTTACCTTCCCTGTTAAAACGGTGGTCATGAAAAGAGAAAGAGGATTCTCATTCGAACGTTTTTCACTGAGATTTCTTCTTTCTCTTAGAGAGCGCTATCCTCGTGCTCCCCTGGTAGTTTCCGCGGTACGGATTTCTCGCGGGCCCCTCAAGTCTTATGAAGGCTATTTGAACAAACCTCTCCCCGTATTCAAGCTCAGCTGGTTTATTCGAGGCGTTGAACACCATCAACGTTAGGTTTCCGTCCCACCCGGGATCAACCCAGGCAAAGGAGCCGAGGAGACCTTCCCTAGCTAGACTGCTCCTTATCTTCATGTCTCCCATCACATCGTCGGGGAGCTTAACCCTTTCTAGGGTTAGGATAAGGGCATGAGTCTTCGGGGGAATTACAATGCCTCCCTCCCTCTCCACGTCTATCAGTTCGCCGTTGATGTACGCTTCCTTTCCAACCCTGAGATCATAGCCAGCAGGCTGGAGGGACTTTTCGTTGAACGGTTCTATTAGAATCTCCTTCTCGATCTTCCAGTCGGGTAGCATCATTAAGACCACCGCAAGGTTTATTTTTGGCCAGCTTAAAACGGTTTTGAGGGCCCGTGGCCTAGGGGACATGGCGCCGGCCTTCGGAGCCGGTAGTCGCGGGTTCGAATCCCGCCGGGCCCGCCATTCAGCCCTTGCTTGCGCAAGCGCTGGCGGAAGAAAATGTGCTCTTTTGGAAATACGAGTTCTCAAGGGGTTTACTCACCAATTTTTGTTTTTGAGCGTTTGCTCCTCACAAGGCGTCCTTCGGACGCCAGAACAAAAAGCAAACCTCTTGAAAGGCTACTTTTAAATGTTAAACCCTCTTAGTTTAGAGATATGAAAAATGCACGCTTGATGTTTTGGGCATTCTTGTGAGAAGGGCATTTTTGATTAAACTTTATCCCGCAAACTTTATTCGCCTGCGCGACGTTGAAGCTCTGCTTCAACGCACGGGACGGTAGTCCCTTTGAGTTTGATCAAGGTTTGTGGTTCTTTCTAAAATTGCCCTTCTACAATGATTTTCGTAATACACAGGCTAAAAAGGCATGAATTCCAAAATTCGGCCTACTAAAAAGAGTTTATCTCTCCTTGACGCCCTTCGGGCGTCGATTATAAAACAAACTCGTAGAGAACAAGCTCGCTAAAACTGGAATTCCCAATGAGAGATGAGGCTTCTAAAGAAAATCCCTGTTAAAATCAGCTCTTTAACAAAGAACCACGAACTTTGATGAAACTTTGCAAGCAAAGTTTCCTGTACTCTCAAACCCCTGGAGTGGGGCTACGCCCCTGCACCCCCAAAATGGATGCTCCTTAAGTGATGATTGATCGTCCTCTCCCTTTTTAGCCCTATGTTTTTTTTTGAGCCATACTTTTATTGGGGAAGGAGAGTAAAATTTATAAATCCTGCAAAACAGCTATCAACGGGCACAGCCCCGTGGTGTAGCGGCCAAGCATGCGGGACTCTGGATCCCGCGACCGGGGTTCGAATCCCCGCGGGGCTACCATTCAACTGGGCTCCAGACGAACTTCGAACCCCATATTCTACTTTTCATCATAACTGCTCTTTTGGTAATGGCTTGGTTATTCAAGCCCTCTTTGGGTAATATCCTATGCCTTGTTGATTTGTGGAGTTTGCTGGGGGATTTGTGCGATGTGGAAATCAGATTTAAACCCTTCAGCTCGGTTTTTTGAGGATGGTTTAAAGGGCCCCATTGGCCGGTTTTAAGTTGGATTTTTCTTTAAATAATCCTTTGAGAGATTTGTTTTTCGCTACAGAAGGCTGGAGAATCGAACTTTTCAGGAACCCTTTTAAGGAGTGTGGCCAAGTAGAGTTAGGTAAGATTCGCGTAACTTGTTTGGTGTTTTTGCCGGTTTTAATCAGCAGTTAATGGTCATAATGGAGTGTGAGAAAATGAACGGAACCGTAAATCTAGAGTGTGAGATAAAAGCCCTCCTCCGGAAAAGGGGGCCGCTGAGCGTTGCTTTTATCACAAGGTTTCTGAACGAAATGGGTGTTGACTGCAACCGGCAGAAGGTTGAGAGGATTCTCCGGAACATGGTTCTTAGGGGTATCGTCGAGGCCTTTTACAACGGGGGCAGGTACAACCGCAGAAAGCATTATCGGTTGAGGTGAGCCTGTTGATCAACAATAACGCCTCTTCCAATATGATCCTTGGAAACGAAAGGAGGATGCTCCTGATTGAGTTCCTCCAGATGCGGAACGGAAAAGCGGAGCTCAGGGACATAGTTGACTACATCGCGGAGAGGGAGGGCAACACCGACAGAAAGCACAGGAAGAGCGTTTACGTCAGTCTCATGCAGACCCACATCCCCAAATTGGAAAGGGAGGGCATCCTTACCTTCGAACGCGGCGTCATAACCCTGCTTCGGGTTCCGGACAACGTCACCCTCTATATGGAAGTAGTTCAGAGGAACGACATAAGCTGGAGCGCCTTCTACGCTGGCATCTCATTCATCTTTGCCGTAACCGCCCTCTGGTTTGGGAATCTCCTCCTTCTCATAGCCTCGCTGACGTATCTTCTGATCGCAGGGATCCAGCATAAGAGAACTTACCGCATAGTACAGCCTCAGGACGGGAAAAAGCCGGAAAAACTTCGGGATAATGGCCGGTAATGGCAAGTTACTCCTCAGTAACTCCCAACTTCATATATATCCCGGGGAACTATGAGAGTGTGGAGCGACCGTAATGGTTGCCCGCCAAGGGGCACTGCGATGGTTGCAGAGGATTGCATCCTGAGTGTTTGTGGAAAGGCAGCGGATCTTTCTAAAGATCCTGCACTCACGAATGGTTTGAGCCTGTTTCCACAGTGCCTCCAAAAGGAGGCGAAAAAATTGAGAAAGAATCTTGCTTTAGGCATTTTTGGCCTGTTGGTGGCATTTGGCCTTGTTTTAGGGGCTGGAGCTAACTTCAGGGACTACAACGCGGACAGGAGTGTGCATTGGAAGATCGTGACCGATGACAACGAGCTCATCGATCTGACCCCGGTGCAGCCCTACGCGTACATAAACAGTGGCGGCGTCCTGGTTGTGGATATCAGCCCGAACAACCCGAACTACCCCGGCTACGGAATGGGTCTAAGCCCGAACTCGGAGTACAACTTTGACGAAGTGTTCAACGTGAGCAACGACCTCTGGGAAGATGGGATGGCCATAGTCGTCAGGATAACCAGCGACAACACCGCGATCCAGTTCTACGGCGCAGATGAGAATATACATGACAGTGCAACCGGCCAGACAGTTTACGCCAGCGACATGGCAAAGAACGACGTCTGCTTCGTTGTGAACAACGGGGACGCAGTTAGTGTTGGCATGGACTTCACCGTTGGCAACGACGCACCTGGAACCGTTCAGGACACTCCGATACACATTGAAGCCTACAGGCTAGGCACAGAGCCGGCTGATCTAAGCGGCAAGTGCGGTCAGTGAAGGAGGAATGAAAGATGAACAAACTATTTGGACTGGCATTGTTAATGGTTGGAATGCTCCTAGCGGTTGGGGCGGGTGCCAACTTCCGGTACTACTCCGCTGACAGGAGCGCCTCCTTCAACGTCGTCGCCGACGACAACGAGCTGATTGACCTTACCGCCCTTCAGCCCTACGTGACCTACGACGCTGGAAAGCTCTACGTTGACATTAGTGACCTTAACCCAAACCACCCAGACTGGGGCGGGAACGGTATGAGCCCGAACACAACCTACGTCTTTGAGGAGATGTTCCACGTAAGCAACGAGCTGTGGGAGAACAACGGGACCGACTACCCGATCTGTGTTGACATAAAGAGCAACCACGACAACGTCCTGCTCTTTGCAGGTAACTACACGAACCCGATAGCCGGACCCTCACAGAACCTCGAGTTCACCGTCTACCACAACAACCCGGTACCGGTTGGCATGATCTTCGACAACACCAATGCAACCCTCGGACTCGACCAGTTCCAGCTCAGCTTTGAGGCCGTTGCCGGAGCCTGCACTCAGTGATTTCCTTTCGGGGCCTTTGCCCCAATTTCGTGTCTTTGTTTATCCGTAAGAATGCGGGATGTTGAGGATGAAAAAACTGCTTGAAGGCACAATCACAGCCCTAGTCTTAATTGTTCTCGTGGCCTCGGTAGTGGGCTTCATCCTTGACAGGCCGATTCTCGTATCTTACGCTTATTCCGAGAGCATGACCCCCACGATTAACAAGGGGGATCTCTTCTTCATGAACCCTCTCTCAAAGGGCGGTGAAGTTGGCGATATCATAGTCTTCCACAGGAGGGACGGCTGGACGGTTCACAGAATATTCACGGTAGTCGACGGAGGATACGTCACAAAGGGGGACAATAACGTGGCGACGGACCAGCAGGACGGGGCTTATCCTTTGGTTCGGAAAGAGGACGTAGTGGGGAAGGTTGTAACCTTTATGGGGCATCCCTTGGTTATCCGTGGAGGGGGAACCTTCATAGAGTCCGTGAGAAGCAAGCTAACCAACTTGTATGCCATCGGGATCATGCTTCTCCTCGGGGTTCTCATAACTTTCTCCAGTGGAGGAAAGGAGCGAAAACACCGTGGGCATAGGAAGAGATTCCTGAGGATCAGGGCAAGGACAGTCTACGCGGCCATCTCGGTGCTCATAGTGGCAGGCTTTCTGTTCGTGACGGTCGCCTCGTGGGGAACGCTGACCTTCTCGTACTCCTCCACTCTTGCAGGGGGACAGAGGGAGGGATGGTATCTGCCCGGGACGACCTTTGAGAAAAACCTCAGCGTTGAGAACCATGCTGTTTACCCGTTCCACTACTTCATCGAGCCGAAGGGAGGCAGGTTGATTCTTCTGGAAGCGCGTGAGTTCACCGTGAATGGTGGGGGCAAACATAGAGTTGACATGAGGGTCTCCGTCCCGAAAGATACGAGGGTTTACCGGGAGGAAATCCAGGTTCGTGCCTATCCGGCTCTGCTCCCCGTGAAGGTTATCATGCCGCTTTACGATCTTAACCCCTACCTTCCGCTCTCCGCGTATGCCCTGGAGCTGACGGCAGTACTGATAGCGTTTTACTATCTGGCCGAGATCGGCAGGGGGGACGTCCTAAGAATCAGACTTGGGAGGAGAAGCCTCCTCACCAAACTAATGGGAGATGGTTGATATGAAAATGACTTTCATTCTCGCCGCACTGGTTCTGGGGGCCCTCCTCATTGTCGGTTCAAGTGGGAACTTTAGGAAGTACGAGTCTACAAGGGAGATAACGGTCAGCATCGTGCCCCACGATGATGAGTACATGGGTTTTGGCTGCGAGGACGGATACGCGGCAACCGTTGTGGTGGATAGGTTCTCGGCTGGATACTTCAGCGCGATAAACGTGACCAACAACCTGCCCACGGATTCAGAGGTTCAGGTGGCCCTTTACCCGGACTACTCGGGCCTTCCGGCCCAGCTCGGGGTTCTCATCGAGAGCGACACGGGAATACCGGTAACGCTTTCTCCCGGCGAGAGCCACGAGTTCATGGGGTACTACATAGCTGGATGTGTGGCCCCCGGGGAGTACGTAATTCCAATGACGATGTACGCGACCTGGGAAGGGGGAGGAGCATCGATATCCACGTGTCCAGTAAGGCTGATCGTGAGGGGAACCCCCACGATAAGAAAGATACTGCTCTCTGGGAACACTACGGGCATCCCCATGAAGACGTACCAGGAGTGGGTCTTCCAGATAGTGGTGACGAACCCGACCGACGAAAACCTTGACCTGACGATAACCGACACCATTCCAGCGGAGTTCAACGTGAGCCTGCCGGGAACGGGCGCGAGCGCGGGCACCTACAGGTTCTGGCCGGCCAGCGCGGGAGGCTGTCACCACGGCTGCGGCGGAGGTCACGGAACACCAGCAACCAAGATGGAGTGGAACGTGACGGTTCCAGCGGGCGGAAGCGAGCACATGAACGTGACGATATTTACGAGGGTAAACAGGGGCGGCCAGCAGGAGTTCACATCGTGCGGACCCCACTCCCTGAACGACGGGGCAGAAATCAAAGGGTACGGCATTGTCAGCAACGGTCTCTGGGTGTCAGTGGCGTGCGGAGGATGCTGTGGTAACTGCGGATGCGGGGGAGATGGAGATTGATCATGGAGTTTTTATTATTTTTACACGCGGAGGAAGGTGTTGATTTATGAGAAAGATTTCTGTAGATAAGGGCAAGGCTATCAAGGTCATGTTGGCAGTTTTCATTGGGATCGCAGCCCTTTTTGGGACGTACTCTGTGGCGGCTTATCGGACCAGCCCGAGTACAACCCGTGTGGAATACAAAACTAGCTACGTTGAGCGGGGAGAGCTGACTCATATGGGGTTCTTCTCCAACGAATCGGTCTATCAGAACGGGACGAGCTTAAGCTATTACCCCGGCAAGATAACCCGGATTATAACCGGCAACTACATGTACGCTACGACCCCAGGAGCGGAGGGTAAGTATAAGGCGGTTCTTAGGACCGACTACTACGTTACCTCCAACAAGAAGCGCATCTATATAACGAACACGACGCGGGAATCATGGAGCGGGGAGTTCTCGGGTTCCTTTTCCATCCCGGTGACTTTCGATGTCGGGGAGCTGGAGAACGACCTTAAAGAGGTTCAGGGGGGAACGGGCCTCTACCGCGCCAGCGGAGACACTTACCTGATGGTTGAAGTGAATGTGCCTGGAAGGGAGCCGTTCACGCAGAAAGTCTCCCTGACCACGGACACTTCGGGCATGCTGAGGTTTTCCAACCCCGCGAAGGATTATAAGAAGGTGGAAAGGCACACCAACACCACCATCAACAAAATGGACTTTGCCGGTAGGGAGATGACCGTGTCAGAGGGCAGGACGCTTTTTCCGGCGATGGCGCTCCTCTTCTTAGTGCCCCCTCTGGGATTTGCCTACACCCGCAGGGAGAAAAAGCCCGGGGATGAGATGAAGGGCCTGAGGAAGTTCATCGTGGACGGTGTCCCAAGCGAGGTAGGGTCAATCGATCCCGTGACCCTTGAATCGGCCGGGGATCTTGGGAAGGTATTTGACCTGGTGGACAAGCCCATAGTTCACTACGTTGAGGGGGATCAGGACGTCTACGCAATAGTCGACGGTGGGGTTATCTACGAGTACAGGGAAGTGTCCCGCCGGGGAAAGAAGAAGGCTAACTAGCCCTCTCTTCTCGGGTTTTTAGGTTTCCTTAACCAACAACTTTAAAAGCACTATCCGAAAGCCTAAGCTAGAAGTTCTGCAAAAAGGTTAGAGGTGGTTAGAGATGAACCCGTTCCACGAGCTTGAGCCAGGACCGGAGGTTCCGGAGGTCGTTTACGCACTTATAGAGATACCGAAGGGGAGCAGGAACAAGTACGAGCTTGACAAGAAGACCGGACTTATAAAGCTCGACCGCGTCCTCTACAGCCCGTTCTTCTACCCGGTTGACTACGGTATCATCCCGCAGACCTGGTACGACGACGGCGACCCCTTCGACATAATGGTGATAATGCGCGAGCCGGTCTACCCGCTCACCCTCATCGAGGCCAGACCGATAGGCATAATGAAGATGGAAGACAGCGGAGACAAGGACTGGAAGGTTCTGGCCGTTCCGGTCGAGGACCCGTACTTCAAGGACTGGAAGGACATCGACGACGTTCCAAAGGCCTTCCTCGACGAGATAGCCCACTTCTTCCAGAGGTACAAGGAGCTCCAGGGCAAGGTCACCAAGATAGAGGGCTGGGGCAACGCCGAGGAGGCCAAGAAGGAAATCCTCAGGGCAATCGAGCTCTACAAGGAAAAGTTCGGGAAGAAGGAGTGATTTCTTTTTCTCTCTCATTCCCAAGGAGGTTGAGGCATGTACAAGCTCCTGAAGGTTAAGGATGTCGTGAGGATCCCCCCAAGAATGTTCACGATGGATCCAAAGGAAGCGGCAAAGATAGTCCTCCGCGAGACGTACGAGGGAATCTACGACAGGGATGAGGGTGTTGTTCTCGCCGTCCTCGATGTGGAAGATATCAGCGAGGGCGTCATAGTCCCGGGAGATGGTGCGACCTATCACGAGGTAGTCTTCAGCGTTCTCGTCTGGCAGCCGTACATGCACGAGGTAGTCGAGGGCGAGGTAATCGATGTTGCTCCCTACGGTGCCTTCATCAGGATAGGCCCAATGGACGGTCTCGTTCACATCAGCCAGCTCATGGACGACTACGTTGTCTTCGATGAGAAGAACAAGCAGTTCCTTGGAAAGGAGACCAAGAGGATACTAAAACTCGGCGACGAGGCAAGGGCAAGAGTAATAGCCATCAGCGTCAAGAGCAGGGTCATCCGTGAGAACAAGATAGGTCTCACCATGCGCCAGCCGGGCCTTGGAAAGAGGGACTGGATAGAGAAGGAGAAGCGCAAGGAGGGGGCTGAGGAGTAATGGTGAAGGAGCGCGCCTGCAGGCACTGCCACTACATAACCACCGAGGACCGCTGTCCAATCTGCGGTAGCAGAGACCTCAGCGACGAGTGGTTTGACCTGGTGATAATCACCGACCCTGAGAAGAGCATGATAGCCCAGAAGCTCGGGGTGAAGGTCCCGGGTAAGTACGCGATCCGCGTGAGATGACCATGTGTCCGGACTTCTACTTCCTTTTAACTCCAGAACTGCGGGGTGAGCTGAAGGAACCCCTCGGCGACTTGGTTAGGGGGGAGATTCCAGAGCCGTACGTGAAGCTTGCCCCACTTCTCAAGTCCTCTGACTTCGTGATCACCGTAGGGGATGTTGTAACAGAAAACGTCCTCAACGTGGGACTTTTTCCGGACGTGGCTATATACGACCTCAGAACCAAGAGACGAGAGTACACCCCATCCGTTGATTCAAACGCAGTTTTTTTAACGGTTAAAAATCCCCCCGGAACGATAACGAAAGCTTTATTAAACGCCATCAGAAAGGGGGTTGAGATCGCCCTCAGGGGCAGGAGAGTTTATATCAAAGTCAACGGTGAGGAGGATCTCGCGGCGATCCCCGCCGTGCTGTACGCCCCCCTGGGCTCGGTGGTGCTCTACGGCCAGCCGGACGAGGGGGTAGTGCTTATAAAGGTAACACCCGAATGCAAGCGCAGGTGTGCGAAGTTGCTCTCAAGAATGGAGGTGGTTCGTGATGGAGATTAAGGTTACCGAGATTAAGGAGAACAAGCTCCTCGGGAGGAAGGAGATACACTTCGACGTCCTCCATGAGGGTGAGCCTACCCCGAGCAGGGAAGCGGTGAAGGGTAAGCTCGCGGCCATGCTCGACCTAGACCCGAACACGATGGTAGTTCAGTACATCAGGAGCTACTTCGGAAGCAGCGTTTCGAAGGGCTACGCAAAGGCCTACGAGACCAGAGAGAGGATGCTCTACATAGAGCCGGAGTACATCCTCCTTCGCGACGGGCTCATTCAGAAAGAGGAGGAGTGAGGTGGTTTAGATGGCCAAGGGTAAGGGTGGAAAGAAGAAGACCAGCCAGAAGTGGAAGCTCTACGAGGTTCAGGGTGGCAAGGTCAAGAGGAAGAACAGGTTCTGCCCGCGCTGTGGTCCGGGTGTCTTCATGGCCGACCACGGCGACCGCTGGAGCTGCGGAAGGTGCGGCTACACCGAGTGGAAGAAGAAGTGATTTCCTTTCTTTTCCGTGCCTTTCTTGACTTGGAACTTTTGGCCGGTACATAGGAAAGGCTTTAACTTCCTTTCCCGATCTCTCTCTATGTTCCTCGAATATCAAGGCCTCAGAATAAAGCTCCATCCCCAGGTCTACGAACCTGCAGAGGACACCTTTCTCCTCGCCGAGAACCTTGAGATCAAGGAAGGTGACATCGCCCTGGATGTGGGCACTGGGACTGGAATAATAGCCCTTTTGATGGCCAGAAAGGCCCGCTACGTTCTCGGTGTTGACATAAACCCCATGGCCGTTGAGCTGGCAAGGGAAAACGCAGAGCTGAACAGCGTAACCAACGTCGAATTTAGACTCAGCGACCTCTTTGAGAATATCTCTGGTAAATTTGACGTTATAACCTTCAACGCCCCTTACCTCCCCGGCGAACCAGAAGAGCCGATAGACCTCGCCCTTGTGGGTGGGAAAACTGGTAGGGAAGTACTCGACAGGTTCATAGAAGAGGTTCCCAACTATCTAAAACCAAGCGGAGTCGTCCAGATAGTTCAGAGCTCGATAACTGGGATTGAGGAGACCCTCAAACGGCTCGAAGAGGTTGATCTTTTGGGGAAAGTCGTCGCCAGAAGGCACGTATTCTTCGAGGATATCGTGATTATAAACGCAAAGAAAATGGAATAAAGGACGTACAATGTCACTACCCGATTTCTATTAGTGGGTCGCCGGTGTTTACGGTGTCGCCTTCTTTTACTAGGATTTTCTTTATTGTGCCGTCTTTTGGTGCTGGGATTTCGTTTTCCATTTTCATTGCTTCGAGAATGAGTAGTCCTTGGCCTGTTTTGACCTGCTCGCCTTCTTTGACTAGTATTCTGAGGATTTTTCCGGGCATTGGAGCAGTAACAACTCCCTCGCCAGTGGTGGCTGGAGCTGGTGAAGGAGTAGCCGGTGCAGCAGAAGCAACAGGAGTCAGAGTGGGTGCAGTTGGAGCACTCGGAACCGAAACCGGGGCCGCTGGGGCACTTGGGGTAGAAACCACTTGTGCTGTCGGGGCTGCTGCTCCAGCGCTCGCTATCTGGGGCAGGTAATTCAGCGCGCTCAGGTCAACTCCTTCAAGTCCGACCTCGAATTCAACGCCGTTCACGTAGAGCTTGAATTTTTGAGCACCCGGCGGCATCTTCGGTCCTTTCCTTCCTGCCTTTCTCGCCTCGAAGAACTCTTTCGCCACCTGTGGGAAGAGGCAGTAGGTTAGGATGTCCTCTTCCTTCTCAATTCCCAGCTTCTCAAGCTCCTCCCTGCATTTCTCCAGCATCGGTTCGAGGAGCTCTCCCGGCCTTACCGTTATCGGCTCATCGTCTCCCAGAACCTTCTTCTTGAGTTCCGGGTTTATCTCCGCCGGCGGCCTGCCGTAGAGCCCCTTGATGTAGTTCTTGACCTCCTGCGTTATCCTCTCGTACCTTCCGAACAGGACGTTGAGGACAGCCTGTGTCCCTACTATTTGGCTCGTTGGCGTTACCAGCGGTGGCCAGCCGAGGTCTTCCCTAACGCGCGGTATCTCCTCGAGAACCTCCTGGAGCCTGTCCAGAGCCTTCATCTCCTTAAGCTGGCTTATGAGGTTGGAGTACATTCCTCCGGGAACCTGGTACTTGAGGACATAGGGGTTTACCATAAGGGCCTCCTTGTGGAGCAATCCCCAGTATTTCTCCTCAAGCAGTTTCCTAAGATAGCGTGATACCCCGTGAATCAGCTCGCGGTCTAGGTGACTTCCAACGGCCTCCGGAAGGGCGTGCCATATGGTCTGTATGCCCGGCTGGGCCGTTCCGAAGGCGAGCGGACTTATGGCAGTGTCTATGAAGTCGGCCCCGGCTTCCACGGCCTTCATGTACGTCGCAACCGCCATTCCCGTCGTGGAGTGGGTGTGAACATCGACGGGAACGCCGTAGGTCTCCTTTATCTCGCTGACCAGTTCGTAGGCCTTCCATGGTGTTAAGAGGCCTGCCATGTCCTTAATGGTTATGACGTCGACGTCCAGCTTGAGAAGCTCCTCTACTTTTTTCATGTAGTATTCGAGTGTGAACACCTTCCCGGTCGTGTATGCTATCGCCCCCTGAACCTCAGCCCCGACTTCCTTGGCCTTCCTTATGGCAACCTCCATGTTCCTGACGTCGTTTAGGGCATCGAAGACGCGGAAGATGTCTACCCCGTTCTTGTGGGCCAGCTCGACGAACTTCTCGACGACGTCATCTGGATAGTGCTTGTATCCGACGATGTTCTGGCCGCGGAGGAGCATTTGGAGCTTGGTATTGCTTATGTGCTCTCTAAGGAGGCGAAGCCTCTCCCAGGGATCTTCGTTGAGGTATCGTATAGCCACGTCGAAGGTGGCCCCTCCCCAGACCTCCATGGAATAGAAGCCTATCCTGTCCATCTTCTCCGCTATCGCGAGCATGTCCTCCGTTTGAAGGCGAGTCGCTATAAGGGACTGATGAGCGTCCCTAAAGGTCGTGTCTATGATGTCAACCCTTGCCATTTCTCTCACCTAGTTGATTGTTCTCACACTCCTTTTTAGGTTTATCGTCTTGTGACGAGTCTAATTAAGGCAAAAAACGAACACAATGGTACAGCAGTGGACTGAGAGCGAGCCATGTCCCCTTGTGATCCCCCGCTTTCTTAGAACGTCGATCCACCTTAGAAAAAGCTTAAGTACGTTCTAATTCTAATGGCTTTGGGGAAGAGCCGTGCCTGCTGATATCCTTGGCGCTGTTGCTGGTGTGATTGCACTTTTGATCTCGCTTGTATTTACCATCTCTGCATATTTATACTACCAGCGTCTAACCACCCCTGCCTCCAAGGGGTTGGCTTTCAGGATACTGCTCTCCAGTCTTTTCTCCGTGGCCGGGAGCTTGGGCGTGATCATAGACTCGCTGTCCCCAAAGCCGCTCTGGTGGATAATGGCCTCCATGTTCCTCACGTCTTATCTCATTATAATGACTGCCGCCCTCCACTATCTCAAACTTTCGGTTCAGCTGTTCGGAAGGGAAGCGTCTCAATCTCCCTTCGAGAAAAAACCTGGAAAGGGGGCCGTTGTGGGTGGTTTCAGCATAAGCTCAGACGATTTATCCAAAATAGCCCCCCTATGTAAGCTTGTAAACGGTGTTGTCTATGTGGGCAGAAAACAAAAACCAGTGGGATGCAGTAAAGCGGATAAGACGATCTGGCTCAGCCGGGTGGACGCGCCTAACGCAACTGATCCAGCCAAACTTCACGTGATCATGGAGCATATCATGCGCTTTGTCTCCGAGAAAGGTGGCAACTGCCTCATAATCTTGGACGGACTCGAGTACCTCCTCCTTCACAACGACTTCAAGGGCGTCATGAAGTTCCTCGCCTCCCTCAAGGATTACGTGCTTCTCTCAAACTCACTCCTTGTGGTCGTTATCGACGAAGAGACTCTGGGCAGAAGGGAGTTTTCAGTCCTTAGACGGGAGTTTCCCGAGCTTGAAGTTGAGGGTCTTTTAAGCAGGGCGGAGGAGAGGGCCCTATTCGGCGCTCTCAGCAAGGAGACTCTGGAAGCGGAGGAAGAAGAGAAGCCTGAAGGGGATTCCTAGTCCAGGATCCTCAGCTCCACCTCTGCCTCTGTTTCAGGTTTTTTCAGCATCTCGACTATCCTCCTGTCTATGTCCCTGGCGGCCTTGTTGGCCCGGACCGCTAGGGTTCTGGCATCGATGTAGTCGCTCTTTCTGATCACCATGGAGTACGGGTGGTCAAGTATCAGATCTTCGCTCCCCTCTGCGATAACTTCGTCTGTTAGATCGCCGACCCTTATTCTTATCTGGAGCCTTTTTCCTTCCCTTAGGGCTTTTTTGAATTCCTCGCTCAGGTCGTTGATGCCCCTGTCAGCTTCAATGCATATGATACAGTCACCCCTTGGGGTTAAATAGTCCTCCTTCGTGAACTCCAGCGTCGAGCGGTGGGTGGCCTTCACGTTCGGGTGTCCTCGGCAGTGGATTACCTCCACCAGCTCACCCCTCAGGGACGATGTGGTGCTCCCTGCACCTCGCCTCATAGCTCTCCCTCCCCCCAACCTGTATGACCGGCGAGTTCCTGGGTGCTGGTTTTCCATCTATTAACCTCTGACTCCTCGTTGCAGGCTTCCCGCAGACGGTGCAAACTGCCGTTAGATAAACTATGTTGTCTGCTCTAACGAGAAGCTCCTTTGTAACCGGGAATGGATCGGCTTTAAAGTCGAGGTTCAGTCCGCTTGCTATGACGTAGATCCCTTGATCGGCCAGCTCGTTTAGGGTTTTAACAATCGAAAGCGGGAAGAACTGGACTTCATCTATCCCTATAACCTCATACCCCTCGCTGAGCGTTATCTCCGCTATCCTTTCAACACCTTCCTCGGTAGTTGGGACAACGAAGGCCTCGTATCTAAGTCCATTGTGGGCAACAACGTCTCTCTCCGAATAGCGGTTGTCTATGGCGGGTTTAAAGAGCGCCGCCTTTTTCTTGGCGAAAATCTGTCTCTCAACCCTCTTGATGAGCTCCGTCGTCTTTCCGGCGAACATGGGACCCGTTATGACCTCAAGAAATCCCCCAGGATGCATTCTATCACCGGGGGATCTCTGAGGCAGGGGGTTAAAACTTTACCGTTGGACCTTTCTCACGATGAGCTTAACACCGTCAACAT
Organism: Thermococcus profundus; assembly: GCF_002214585.1. NCBI lineage: Archaea > Methanobacteriati > Methanobacteriota > Thermococci > Thermococcales > Thermococcaceae > Thermococcus > Thermococcus profundus. The sequence continues at coordinate 1,821,911 of NZ_CP014862.1, read as the reverse complement.
TAACGACCTCAACTGTGTCCCCAACTTCCAGCTTCTCGTCGCTTATGGCTATCCACCTGTCACCTTCGAGCTCCACTAGGTAGTGATCCTCGCCCGCCTTGACTACCCTTCCCATCTTCCCCACTGGATCGAAGGTGTACTTCTTCTCCTTCTCCCCTAGGTCTTCGACGTCCTTCCTGATGTACCTCCCGATGAGTATGTAAGCCACGACCGCGGCGATGAGCGAAAGCACAAAACTCTCGGTGAAGTTGAGCCCAAAACCGAGGAGCAGACCCAGCGTTGCAAAAGCCACGCCTATAGGTGTTATGAACGCTGTGACCATCATATCCAGGAGTATTATGAGGAGTCCCAAAATTAAGAGGGAAAGGGCGAGGGTTTCCATCTCCCTCACTCCATCATCTTTTTGAGTTTTTCAAGATCCTCGGGGTTTACGTTTCCCGAGGTCCCCTCTGGCTCCTCCGCCTCACTTGGAGGGGCGGGGGGGACGGGCTTTTCCCGGACCTTCTGAAGGATTCTCAGGAGGCCTATCAGCGACTCGGTGTCGTACGGGACTATGAGGTTGCCGTACTTGGCGAGGTCAGGAAGCTTCTCAATGTACTGGAGTGTGAGGTACTTCTCGTCCGCCATCCTGAGGGCTTCGAGTACCTTCCTAATGGCCTGCGCTTGGCCCTCGGCGATGAGTATCTGCCTCTGCTTTTCACCCTCGGCCTTTAAAATAGCCGCCTGCTTCTGTCCCTCGGCCTCCCTCACGGCCGCCTCCTTTTTGCCCTCCGCGAGGAGTATCATAGCCCTCTTCTCCCTCTCGGCCGTCATCTGCTTGGCCATTGCCTCCTGGATGTCCTTCGGTGGGTCTATCCTCTGGATCTCGACGCGGGTTATCTTGACTCCCCAGCGGTCGGTTATCTTGTCGAGCTCCTCCCTCAGGCGGGCGTTGATTATGTCCCTCCCGGAGAGGGTCTCGTCTAGCTCCATCTCGCCGATTATGGCACGGAGGTTCGTCTGGGCGAGCTTGATTATCGCCATGAGGAAGTTGCTGACGTTGTAGACCACCTTAACTGGGTCGAGTATCTGGTAGTAGACGACCGCATCAACGGTGACGACGACGTTGTCCTTACAGATGACCTCCTGTGGCGGCACGTCGATGACGTGCTCGCGCATGTCCACCTTCTTAACGCGCTCCATGAAGGGGATTATGAAGTGTATTCCTGGATCGAGGATCCTGTTGAACTTTCCCAACCTCTCAACGAGTCCGCGCTGGTAGGGCCTTATCACCTTCACTCCCAGGAGCAGGAGTAGCAGGAGAAAAAGCCCCAGCACGACGAGAGCCACGGCCGCGAAGCCCATTACTATCACCACCGGGAATTGTCAAACTCGCTTTGGTTTTTCTTCTTATAAGATTTTTGTTAGGGTTGCTTAATAAGAGGGCTGGATGGGACTTTAAAAATGGGTAAACAAAAACTAAGGAGGTATCTCTGACTAAGCACCGTTTTCCCGTTTGATGTTGTGGATCAGAACCCTCAGCCTCTCTATGAAGTCCTCGCCTATGGATAGATTCTCCTTGATGAGTGTCTCGACGGTTTCTATGGCCCTTCCGAGGTCTTCAATGTTTTGGGATGTGTAGAACTTGAGGTCGTTGAGGGTGTTGAGGAGTTCGGCTTTGTTGTTGAGTTGCGCGTACGCGAGGGCCAGCTTCCCGAGAGTATCGACGACCATGAGTCTATTCCTCCGAATTTCCTCCGCTGTCGTGCTCTTCTTCATGGCTGAAATGCTTTGGCTGAGGGTCTTTTTGAGCTCCTGGACTTCGGTTTCTAGCTCTTCTTTCCTCTTCTCAGCCTCTTCAAGTTTTTCAAGGTCTCTCAGGAATTCATCAACGCTCTGATAGCGGTCTTCCTTTTTCTTGGCCAAGAGCTTCTCGAAAATCCCATTGTACTTTACCAACTCTGGATTGATCTCCGATGGCTTCTTTGGACGGTAGTTCTCATCCGTTATCTTTCCGAAGACTTCCTCGTAAGTATAGCCCTCGAAGGGAAGCCTTCCGGTTAGGAGCTCATAGAACATGATGCCGAGCTGGAAGATATCAGTTCTAGAGTCTGTGTGCCCGTACCTGCTTGGCATTAGATGCTCTGGAGCAGCGTAGAGGGGAGTGTAACCCATTACGCTCCTGCTTGAACTCATTGTTCCAATTTTTGCCAGGCCCCAGTCGGTTATTTTAGGGGTTAGGTCGCTCTTGAGGAGGACGTTTTGAGGCTTTAGGTCGCGGTGGTAGATTCCCTTTGAGTGGGCGTGTTTTAATCCTTCTGCAATTTCCCTGACGAGTCTCAGTGCAGTGCTTTCATCGGCGGGCTTCGGGTAATTTTCCAGGTCTCTGATAGTCTTTCCGTTCAGTTTGAAGCCTTCAACGTACTCCATTTCAAGATGCGGGACTGGGAGGATGTCAGCATCGTATAGCTTTACAATGTTAGGATGATCGAGCTGTAACCACGTGGATACCTCTCTGAGGAAGGTCTTGCTCGTCTTCTCGTCTATGCGCGGGATTTTCACGGCGACAATTTTTCCGTCGGACTTGCGTTTAACCTTGAATACTTTGGCGAAGCCGCCCTTGCCGAGGAATTCCAACGGTTCATAACGGGAGAGAAGCTCTGATGGAAAACCCGCGAGGTGAGGGTTAATGGAGGAAGAGGCAGGCGTAGATGCAGGAGAGTGTTTTCCTCCACGGACTTTTGTCGCAACTCCACCAACGAGCATGAGGAGGATGAGCGCTCCGAGAGCGTAGGGAAGTTTTGATGAACTTGTCGGGGGAGCGGAGTTCGATGGTGGAGTTAGGGATTGTGATGTTGTAGGGGATGAAGAGGTAGGAATCGAAGACTGAGCATGATTATACGTCGTTGTAGTCGTTGGTGATGTGGTTGGAGGGTTTGAGGTTGTCCTGGTTGGTAGAGTCGTGGTGGTTGTTTGCTCAGCTATCTCTGAACTGGAGGTAGGGCTGGCCTTAGTTAGGTTCAAGTTAAGCATTGTGGTCTTTCCTGAGGTTATGATTACGGTCTCTGTGTAATTCTGGTATCCTTCTTTTATTATGCTGACTGTGTGGGAACCAGTGTGGAGTTTATACTCGTTCAATGGGGTCTCTCCAGCGTAGGAACCGTCGATGTAAACCTTTGCACCCGAGGGTTCGGTTGTAACGCTGAGATAGCCAAAAACCGGCTGGAGGATGGCGGTGATCCTCTCTGATTCTCCTGCTCTCACTGTGATTGTTGTCGTGTAATTCTGGTAATCCTGCATCGCGATCGTTACGGTGTGGGTTCCGGGGAGGACTTGAAGGGTCTGGGGAGTTTTGCCCATGTAGTTTCCGTCTATGTAAATGCTTGCACCCTCTGGAGTCGAGGATATCTGAAGGGTTCCTTTCTTTTCTGTGAGGATTGCGTGCACTTCCTTCGTTTCTCCTGGAGTGATAAAGACTGTCTCAGTGTAATCCTCGTATCCTTCCTTGCTCAGTTTTATCGTGTGCTCCCCAGTAGAGATGATATATCCTGCTAGTGGGGTTGTTCCAACAATATGTCCGTCCACGTAGACTTCGGCCTCGTTTGGTGTTGAGTACACATTGAGGTAACCAAATTTTGGAGTTAGGCTTATTGTTATCGTCAGATTTTGGCCTGGGAGGAGCGTTATCTGTCTGGTAACTGTCGCGTAGTTTTCCAATGTTACCTTCAGAATGTAGTCACCGGGAATTAAAGTCACGTTCAGCGGAGTTTTTCCTTTGTATTCCCCATCTATGTACACGCTTGCCCCCGTTGGGTTTGAATTAATTAAAAGTATACCTTGACGGAATACCCCATTGATTTCCATGTATCTTACCGTTCCGTCCATGTCAATGGTGGCTATGTACGCCCCATCCGAAGAGGCGGATAATGACGTGCCCGGTTTTGATGGGGGCTCTCCCAGAGGGATAGAGTGGAGTTCTGTGAAATCGGGGACAGTACGGATTTCCAGGCCCTCCTCGTTTCTGATGAGGAGGTATGTTCTCATACCGCGCTGTATCAGAACCACGTCCATAACATTGTTTCCAATCCTCTTCTGGTTTACAATGCTCCCATTGGATGAGAGTAAGTAAACCATTCCATCCTCGAGCCCTACAGCAATGTAGTCTCCCTCCCTGGTAGAGGCTATAGAGCGCACCATACTACCGTCGGGAAGGCGGACTTTCCAGAGGACTTCTCCATTTTCTACAGCCCACATCCAACTCCCGTAGTGATCGGTAAACGCTGTGTATACGATCGAATCATTGCTTAATGCGACGACCGGGTATACGTTGCTCTCTGGTAGGTAGACACTCCACAAAATGCTCCCTGTGGGGGTTACCAGCGATATCTGGCCTCTTGAAGTTACCACAGCCACGTTATCTCCTTTGCTGTCCAAGTCAGTTATAGTTGAAGGCACCTGTACAGTCCACAGACGATTCCCGGAGAAATCTAGCTTAACGAGATCGTCATCACTCACATACACGCCGTCCTTGGCGGGGGCAAGGGCGTAGACCGTCGAAACCGTGGGGACACGCTTAGTAACGGCCCCGTCCTTCAGGATGTAGACCCAGGATTGTGGATAGTCGGTACCTACCATCACCTCTCCACGTCCGGTCACCAATACGGATCTTGGAGTGATGTTTAAGCGGAGCGTCCAGTTAGAGGGGCTTTCCTTGTTAGGGGTTTCATCCCGAAGGTTCAGGAAATATATCTCAGATGCCACCGACACTAGAGAGCTGCCATTGTAAAACACTCCGAATGTTGACGGAACGTAGAGGGTATTGATGCCCGTGGGTGACAGAACCCCAATGAAGCCGTTGTAGTCTGGCACTGCAAGTTCGCTGGAGTTTATGAACTGAATGTGTCCGTAGTAGATGGGTTCTGGCCATTTGACGCCGGTTATGACGTTTCCATTGGAGTCAAGCAGGTACGCTTCTCCCACCAACTCTCCAGAGGAGTTTTTATAGTCAACAAAAGCCCCAATTTTCTCAGAAGATGATATCGCAAGGAGTTCAACGTTTCCTTTGCTGAGGGTTTTCCTCCAGATTAGGCTGCCGTTTATCGAGTAGCAGTACAGGTTGCCATGAGGGGAGTACTGCGACCCGACCACAATTTTATCGTTTGTGGAGACCACTGTGTAGATGTATCCAAAACCGTTTCGTGACCATAAAACGTCTCCTCCCAACGTGTACACTACCAGATAATCGCCACTTCCAACGGCAATAAAGTCGTTGGTGATGGATATGCCCCTGACGTACTGGGAAGGAGTGTAGAGTATTCTAGAAAGGCTCTTTGAGGTCAAGTTGTATACCTTGACTTTGCTCTTAGTCCCAACCGCGAGCAGAGTACCATCGGGAGAGATGGAGATTGCGGTAATCGTGGAAGTTTCGCTTAGCTCCCATAGAACCTCTCCACTGAAAGTGTAGACTATTACGCTCTGGTTGGATGCCAGAGCGAACAGATTTCCACCCTCTGATCCGTGCAGTATCGGCTTAACGGGGTCGGGTACATTAACAGTTTTTGAAACCGTATATCCGTTAACGGGAGGTGATACCATAGAGACCAGCATCATACCTATCATAAACACCGTAATTAGAAGCATGTTTTGGGTTCTCCCACCCACGTTTCATACCCTCCCGACGTTCGTTCTTTTCAATATGGGAGTTTTTGCCCACCATCTCCCTTTTCCTCCCCAAAAGTGACTCCATATTCTGGAGGTCGTAGATTCCCTCAAGGCCTTCCTGGGAGTTCAACCATCTTCTCGGTGTGGAACCCATGACCATCCTTGTTACACTCGACTGTGTGTTATGCCTCCCAGGTATAAAAGCGCAGAGGTCATGCCCCAAACTCCTCTGCCCATTTCTCATAGCGCTCAATGTCCTTCCTCGTGAGCGGGCTCTTGATCTTCTTGAACGCCTCCTCAAAGTCCCCCATCTCAAGCGGCCTCACCTTCAGCTTCAGCCTCTCGCTCTTTGAGATCGCATCGAGGTCGGAAAGCTCGGGGTTCATCTCGTCGAGCATGTTGTGAATGGCTAAATTGCACAGGCTCGCTATTTCCCTTCCGGAGTAGAGCCTCCTTACGCTCTCCTCCGCTATCGCGTCCAAGTCAAGCCTTGAGATGTCAAGCCCACGAGTGTTTGTCTTGATAATTTCCTTAGTGGCCTCTTTATCGGGAAGTGGAACGTAAACCCGGAGCGGGAATCTTGAGAGAACGGCCTCGTCCAAATCCCAGGGGGTGTTGGTGGAGGCCAGCGTCAGGACTGGAACGTCCCCCTGTCCCTTGAAGCCATCAAGCTCACTCAACAGGGTCGCCAGAGTCCTCCGCGTGGCCTCGTGTGCACCTTCCCTCTTAACGGTCAGGGCGTCTATCTCGTCTATGAAAACGATGCTTGGAGCTTTCTCCCTCGCCAGCGCGTATAATGCCGAGACTATCTTGGAGCTCTCGCCGTAGTACTTGCTAAGAACGTCCGAGGCCTTGACGCTGAAGAAGGTGGCGTTTAAGCTCCCGGCGGCGGCAGAGGCGAGTAAAGTCTTGCCCGTTCCCGGCGGCCCGAAGAGGAGGATGCCCTTCCACGGCTTTATGGGCGCCGGTTTTTCAGCTAAGGCCAGCGCCACATTCCTCGCTATCAGCTTCTTTACCTCCTCAAGCCCACCTATATCCTTCCAGGTCACCGTTGAGCGCGCTATCAGCCCCTCGACGTACTCCAGATATGGGTTGGTCGATGTGGGAGTGCTTCCTTTTCCTGCTGGCAGTGTTTCCCTCTTTTCAACCTCTGGCTTCTTTTCTAGCTCCTCCGCTTTCCTCTCCCATTCTTCTGCCCTCGCCATGTAGAGCTCCGCCATCCTCGGGTTCTTCCCGGCCAGATTGAGGAGTATCGAGGCGCAGCGAAGGGCGAGGGCATGAGCCTCGTTCCTCCTCCCCGCCCTTACGGCCTTCTCGTACTCTCCCCTGCATTCTTCAAAGAGACTCATGTAGAGCTCCGCAGTCTTCATGCTCAGCCCCTCATGGCGTCTTCAATCGCCTTGAGCCTGTCCTTCGGGGCCAAGTCTGATGATGCCGACTCCTCGAAAATCGAGGCCGCTTCCTCTATCGTCTCGGCGTCGAAGTCCCCGGTTAAGATGCTCTCGCTTGTCAGATCGAGCATCGAAGCGAGGGCGTCGTCGAGCTCTTCCACCCTTCCCATAGCCTTTTCGAACTCCACCTGCATCTTGGCAATGTCCTGCGCCCCCGGCCCTTCAGCTATGCTTTCGACGATGTCCTGGCTGAACTGTATAAAGTTCGCCGAGACCTTCACGAGCTCCCTCTGGACTTCGGCTTCCTCCATCAGAAGGAGCAGCCTTTTGGCCTGCTTTATCCTCTCCTCAAGGGCGAGGTATTTCACGGCGCTTCTCTTCAATAATGCTTCGTCCCCGAGCTTCGCAGCCTCCTTCCCCTGGAAGAATATCTTCCTCTTTAGGTTCTCGAGGTTGTTTATGTACTGCTTCAGGGCCATCTTGGCCTTTCTCATTCGTATTTTCCGCTCTATCTCCTTATCCTCTTTGGATTTCCAGAACTTGACCATATAATCACACCCCGTTTTCCCTCTCTATGTTGTGGATCAGAACCTTTAACCTTTCGATGAACTCCTCCTTTACAGGCAGGTTTTCCTTTAAGAGGACTTCAACTGTGTTTATAGCGTTAAGGAGATCGCTTAGATTCTGCACCGTGTAGAACTTGAGGTCGTTGAGCGTGTTGAGGAGCTCGGTCTTCCTGTTGAGTTCGGTGTAGGCTAAGGCTAGCTTGCCAAGAGTCTCTACGACCATCCTTCTGTTCTTGATGGCCTCTTCGGCGCTTTTGCTTTGCTTTAACGCCTCAACGCTCCTGGATAAGGACTTTTTAAGCTCCTCAACCTCTTTTTCCAGTTCTGCTTTCCTTTTCTCTGACTCTTTCAGCTTTTCAAGATCTCTTAAGAACTCTTCAACGCTTCCATAGCGGTTTTCCTTCCTCTTTGCGAGGAGCTTCTCAAAGATTCCGTCGTACTTTGCTAGTTCAGGGTTAAGTTCTGAGGGTGGGGTAAACTTATAGGTCTCGTCAACTATCTTTCCGAAGACCTCTTCATAGGTGTAGCCCTCGAAGGGAAGCCTGCCGGTTAGCAGCTCGTAGAAGATTACTCCCAGCTGCCAAATGTCGGTTCTCGCGTCAGTGTGCCCATACTTTCCGGGCAATAAGTGTTCGGGAGCCGCGTAGAGGGGAGTGTAACCCATAACACTCCTGCTTGAACTCATGGTTCCTATCTTTGCGAGACCCCAATCAGTTATTTTTGGGGTTAAATCGCTCTTCAAGAGGACGTTGAGGGGTTTAAGATCACGGTGGTAAATGCCCTTTGAGTGGGCGTGCTTCAGTCCTTCGGCAATGCATTTAATGAGATTTAAGGCAGTCTTTTCATTAACGGGCTTTGGATAGCCTTCAAGATCCCTCACAGTCTCTTCATCTATTTTAACTCCCTCCACGTACTCCATCTCAAGATGGGGAATCGGGAGAATATCGACGTCATAGAGCTTCACGATGTTGGGGTGATTAAGCTGGAGCCAGATTGAGACCTCTCTTATGAAGGTCTTGCTGGTCTTCTTATCAATGCGCGGGATTTTCACAGCGACGATTTTGCCATCGGACTTGCGTTTAACCTTGAAGACCTTGGCGAAACCACCCTCGCCGAGAAATTCCAATGGTTCATACTTCTCAAGTAACTCTGGTGGGAATCCTGGGGGGGTTTCTTTCGAAGGAGCTGAAGCAGGAGTCTGTTGTGGAGTTGGTTTTGGAAGGTGTGTTTCCTCTTTTTTGGTAGGTTTCGGAGTTTCTGGGGGCTTTAGTCTGGGTTTCTCTTCGGGTGGTTTGTATCCTGTTTCAGTCGGTGAGTTCTTCTGCCCTTTGTGGGCTTTTGCCGCTACTCCTCCGAAGATTGCTAGGAGGATGAGGGCTCCGAGGGCGTAGGGGAGTTTTGAGGAGCCTGTTGGAGATGAATTCATGGGAGTTGTTGATGTGGGAGAGGTGGATGATAACTGGGAGTTTGACGTTGTCGTAGTCGGGGTCGTTGTTGTGCCAGTAGTTGTCGTAATGGGCAGAGAAGATGTTGTAGTGGCCGTTGTACTGCTTGGCGTGCTGGTTGTCGTGATTATAGGCTTCAATTGTGGAGTAAGCGAGAGAGTTCTTCCAGCCGTTATTGTAATGTTCGCGGAATAATCCTCGTAGCCCTCCTTGACGAGCCTTAACTCGTGCTTGCCCTTCGAGAGCTTGTAATTCATGATCGGAGTCGTGCCAATGAGGGAACCATCCATGTAAACTTTGGCTCCCTCCGGGGAAGTTATTGATAAGTAACCAAAAGTCGGGGACAGTGCTGGGGAGAGTGTCTTGTTTTCTCCTGGGTTGAGTGTTATTATTGTGGTGTACTCTTCATAATCCTCCTTTGAGAGTTTTATTTGGTACGTTCCAGGATTGAGCGTGAGGTTTAACGGTGTTGTCCCCCTGTAAGAACTGTTGACGTAAACTTTCGCTCCAGAAGGATCGGAGTTTATTGAAATGGTTACTGGTTTTGGAGTTAGGGTGACTTTCACGGTGGTTGTTTTGTTTGGTTTTATTGTTATTGTGGTTACGTACTCCTGATAGTTGTTTTTCTTGATTTTGAGCTTGTGTTTTCCTGTTGACAGTTTGTAGTTCTCCAGAGGAGTTTTTCCCATGTAAAAACCATCGACGTAAACTTCAGCGTTTGAAGGAGTTGAAGTGATGGTAAGGTAGCCGAAGGCTGGGATCAGGGTCACTGAGAGGGTTTTACTCTCTCCTGGGCCGAGAGTTATTGTTGTCGTGTAATCTTCATAATCTTGCTCTGAGAGTTTAATCTGATAAGTTGCAGGGTTGAGGGTGAAATTTAATGGTGTTGTTCCTCTGTAATTCCCGTTAACGTAAACCTTAGCTCCGGATGGATTAGAGGTTATTGAAATTCTCGCGGGTTTTGGTGTTAGCTGGATTTTTATTGTCTTGTTCTCCCCGGGTTCTAGGGTTATTGTGGTTGTGTAATCTTCGTAATCTTCCTTTGTGAGCTTGAGTTCGTAAGTTCCAGGCGCGAGAGTTAGAGTTAATGGTGTTATCCCTTTGTATGTGCCATTAATGTAAACTTTGGTCTCACCTGGATCAGAGTTAATTGATAGCATTGATGCCTTTGGAACTAATTCAATGTTTATTGCTGTTGTTTTCCCAGGATCTATTGTCAAGGTTGTTGTGTAATCGTCATATCCTTCTTTAGTTAGTTTTAACTCATGCTGTCCAGTCGAGAGCTTGTAACTTTCCAGAGGGGTTGTTCCGATGAGTGAACCATCAATGTACACATTGGCACCTGCGGGCGTGGAGTAAACTGCCAAGTATCCGAAAGCTGGTGTTAAATTTACTGAGAGCGTTTTATTCTCTCCAGGGCCTAGGATTATGATGGTAGTGTAGTCTTTGTACTCCTCTTTGGAAAGTTTAACTTGATAAGTTCCAGGGTCAAGTGTCACATTTAAGGCCGTTAATCCTTTGTAAGTCCCATTAATGTAAACTTTAGCCCCAGAAGGCTTTGAATTTATTATGAGTATTGCCTGTTTGGGCTTTAATTTAACATCGATAGTCCTATTTTGTCCGGGACTTATTGTTATGTTTGTTGTGTAGTTGATGTATCCCTCCTTACTGACTTTTAATTTGTGTTGCCCGGCAGAGAGTTTATAGTTTTTTAGTGGTGTGGTTCCAATCAGTGAGTCATCAATATACACATCGGCCGCAGAAGGAGTAGAATAAACTGTCAAGTACCCAAACATTGGAGTTAACCTCACCAATAGGTTTTTACTATCTCCTGGCCCAAGGGTTATTGTGGAGAAATAGTCTCTGTACCCATCCTTGGAGATTTTGAGTAGGTATGTCCCTGGTTGGAGAGTTAAGGTTAATGGGGTCAATCCTCTGTAAGTTCCATTGATGTAGACTTTTGCTTCGGATGGGATGGAGGATATCTGAAGGGTCGCCTTGATAAATTTGTCGAGTGCTACCAAATATGCGCTTCCTTCAGTGCTTCCTATGACAGCTGTGTATTCCTGTGAAATGGAGTTTCCATAAACCCTCCCTTGGATGTTGAAAGATGCTAGTACTTCTCCGTTCCTGCTAAGAACATTAACATTCCCACAGGAATCCCCAGTAATTATCAAGGAGAAGTTTTCAGTAGCACTTAGCGAGTCAATGTAACAGCCGCTGTATCTGGACCATTGAATCTTTCCGTCTTTTGAAAACAGGTATGTATATCCTACCCCGTCTCCTGCTATGACATAAGTCCCTGTTGGGGAAACTAAGACATGTGTTATCTCCCCATTGATTTCATACTTCCATAACAAGCTTCCATTCTTGGAATAATAGTAAACATAGTAATTTCCACTCCCGGTCCACTTGTCATCTGAAGTCCAGTGAGTCCCAGTGCCAACTGCTATGTACTCTCCGTCTTCATTTATAGATACTGTGTTGGTTGTATCATTGAAGCTCTTTGTCCATATCTTGTTCCCATCCTTGTCGAAAAGATAGAGGTAATTATAGTCTTCTTCCCCTTTGTAGAACCAGTTCCCGTGAGCTACCGTAATGTATCCATTAGATGATAGATCAATTGCTCTAGTTTTCATTGCTATATTAGTTTTCCATATTAAATCCCCATTCTTATTGATAGCGTATAATAGATTATCAGTACTCCCTGCTACCACATAGCGTCCATCGGGGGATATTTTGACCGTCCGTGGAAACAGTGATGTGTGATCTTGCCATATTAGGTCCCCTTCTTTGTTGAATAACATTACTCCTGCTCCGTAGCATGCTATTGCTATGTAATCTCCGCTGGGAGTCATTGCTGTGGAGGTTACTGGGCTGTTGAATGTTTTTTTCCACAGAAGGCTACCATTTTTACTTAATAAAAACAGTGAGCCGCCATCATTTGATTGTAGTAGGTTATCTCCGTTTTTATCAGCCCAAGTTCCAATTGCAATATAACTTCCATCGTTACTTATCTCTGTTGAGAATATTTTTTCTGTCGTGTTGTACTCCCATAGAAGGTAATTCCCGGGGATATATTCTGAGTTAGGGGCTGTTACTTTTGGAGCAGAAACAAGAACTAGTAAAAATAATAAAGAAGTTGCTACTAAAATCATCGCTCTGCATCCTAGCCTTTTATTCGTCTCTCTGAGAGGGGTCGAGAGATAGTGGGGAAATGGAATGTCGCTGGCTTCTATCGATGTGTTCGTTTTGAGATGGGCCATTCCGGACCGCCTCAATGTCTGTATATGACCACCGTTATGTTGTCGTTGCTTCCGTAGGCGTATGCTTTCTCTATCAGCATTTTGGCGGCCTCTTCAAGCGACGGCGCCGCAAGCAGGGTGCTGGCTATCTCTTCGTCTCTGAGGGCGTCCGTCAGACCGTCCGAGCAGAGGAGCAGGTAGTCCCCTTCCTGGAGGTTCACTTTCTTTATGTCCCCCTCGTCGATCTTTATCTCGGGTTCTATTCCAAGGGCCTTGGTTATGACGTTCTTCTGGGGGTGTCTCCTGGCCTCTTCCTCTGTTATCTCACCCTTGTCCACGAGCTCCTGGACGAGGGAGTGGTCTTTTGTGAGCCGCTGTATTGTCCCGCCCGGCTTTATGAGGTAGGTCCTGCTGTCCCCTATGTTGGCGACCGTGGCGGTGTCTCCCCTCACTACCGCCGCCGTTAGGGTGGTGCCCATGTTGTACCTCTCCGGGTGGGCCGGGTCGTGTCCCATCTCATAGATCTTTCTGTTTGCCTCTATGATAGCATCCCTCAGCACTTCCGCTGGATCGGCGAGCTTTTTCCTCTGCAGGATCTCTCTTAGGGTGTCTATGGCCGTTTTACTGGCGACTTCACCTGCCAGATGACCGCCCATACCGTCGGCTACTGCCAGAAGGATGTTGCCGCCTATCTTCTCCACGGTGTAGGCATCCTCGTTGTTCTCCCTGCGGCCGAGGTACGTCCTCCCGACTGCGTGCTTTGTCAGATCCTTTTCCATGCTCTTCTTGTACGGCTTTATCCTGGAGTTGAGCGATTCTACTTCGGTTATGAACCTCTTCTTGAGGGTTAGGGGTGTCCTATAGTCGTTTCTTCTGAGGGCGGCCTCCGCGTCCCTGAGTGCGTTTCTTATCCTGATGAGGGAATCTTGCACGCTCTCGTCGTCTGCCAAATTGAGACGTTCGAGCTCAATTTCCAGGTCACGGAGGATCTCTCTCATCAGTTTTACAGCGTTCTCCGCTTCACTTCTCTTCTTGGCTTCTGAGAGCTTTGCATATCCAGTACTGCCCGCGCGGATGACGAAAATAAGGATTATTATTGCGATGATTATCAGCCCAATGATCTTGAGCAGGCCCTTCAGGGTGTCGAGTATGCCTCCCTTGCCGCTGACCTTTGTTAGGGTGACGTTGAGGGGAGGATTTTCCCCCGGATTTATCGTTATGTTTTTGTCGTACTCTTTGTACCCATTGAGCTTGATCGTCAGCCTGTGTTTTCCGGGGGTGATGTTGTACTTTATCAGCGGGGTTTTTCCGACTTCTTTGCCGTCTATGTAAACGGTTGCGTTGCCGGGTGTAGTGTAAACCGTTATGTATCCGGTGAGGTGGGTTAGTTTGGCCTTTATCCTTCTGTTTTCTCCAGGATTTAGGGTTATTGTGGTTGTATAATTGTCATAGCCTTGTTTGCTGATCGTTACGTTGTAAACTCCTGGAGTTAGGTTGAGGGTGAGCGGAGTTTCCCCTTTGTAACTTCCATTAATGTAAACACTAGCTCCGGAGGGAGTTGAGTTAATGCTGAGCTTCGCTGGAATCGGGATGAGTGTGGCGTTGACAACCTTAGTCTCTCCGGGACTTACAGTTACCGCGGTGGTGTAGTTCAAGTACCCGTCCAGGTGGAGTGTTATGGTGTGGCTACCCGAAGGGATGGTGAAGTTGCCGGGGGTTTTTCCGATGGATTCTCCGTCTAGGTAGACCTCCGCTCCAATGGGGGTCGAGAGAACTTTAACTGTGGCTGTGAGCGGCTTTAGGGTCACGTTTACGAAGAGCGGGGTATTCCCTTCAACTTGTATTGTCTCTGTGTAGTTTTCATATCCCCGCTTGACTATTGTGATGGTGTGGTTTCCGGGGGGGAGGGGGTAGTTTTCGAGGGGTGTTGTTCCAATGTAATCTCCGTCCAGGTAGACCGTTGCATTGGCCGGAGTGGAATTTATGGTGAGATACCCCAGAGAGGGCAATGGGGTTAGATTGAAGTTCAATGTTTTGTTTTCCCCTGGGCCGAGGGTTAGGTTTTTTGTTATGTTGGCATATCCTTCAAGCGATAGTTTTACAGTGTAGCTGCCCGGTTTGAGCGTGAGGCTGATTGGGGTGGCTCCTTTGTATTCGTCGTTTATGTAAACAGCCGCCCCGCTTGGGTTTGAGTTTACCCCGAGCTCCGCCGGTTGGGGGGATAAGCTGGCAACGATTGAAATCGTCTCTCCGGGTGTTATAGTCACGTTTTCTCTATATTCTTCGTATCCGGGTTTGACCAGTGTGATGCTGTGGTTTCCAGGGACGAGGGTGTAGTTTATTAAGGGAGTCCTTCCGGCCTCTTTTCCATCTATGTAAACGGTAGCGTTGCTCGGTGTGGAGTTTATGGTCAGGTACCCCCATGTGGGTGTGAGGGTTATATTCAATACCCTGGTCTCGTTTTGTCCCAGTGATACCACCGTTCCGTTGGCCTGGTAGCCTTCTTTTGTGACGTTGATCTGGTAGATGCCGGGTTGGAGTGTTATGTTAAGCGGAGTGTTTCCGTAGGGGGTTCCGTTGATGTAAACCGTTGCGTTTGGGGGAGCGGAAATTATGATTAGAGTTGCATTGGTTCCTGTTCCGTGCGAGTCCTGGGGGATGCCTTCATCTGCAAGCACACCTGCCAGACTAAACGTCAACAGGAAGAGGACAAAGATTGCACCAACATACCGAAGCCTTGTCATTTCGATCCCTCACATCCATTTCTTAAGTATGCTCTCAATCTTTCTTGCCGTGTCCTCCGTGGGTTTTACGTTTTCGGCGGCCATCATCTCTATTTGTTTTGCCAGCCCCCTGAGATCCGTGTGTCCGGTTTCCAGATAAAGTGACTCAAGGTCTTTGGCCAGATACGAGAGCTCTGATGAGATGTTCCTTGCGATTCCATCCACCACGCTTTTCAGGTGCAGGTAGGCGTTCTCTGCAAGGATCTTTACCCTGTCCCTCGAGCTGACGCTGTCCTTTACGTGTATTCCCATCTGAATCAGGACGTCTTTAATATCGTTTTGGAGCTCTCTGACTGTCTGGTACCTCTTACTGGGGTCTTTCTCCAGCATTTTCAGGACTATATCATCGAAGGGTTTCGCCTCGGGGTTAAGGGTTGATGGGGGATCCGGGTTCTTTGTGAGGATATTGTTGATTATCGTACCTTCGTATTCGGCCATGAAGGGGTGTTTCCCGGTTAGTATCTCGTAGAAGACGATGCCCAGCTGGAATATATCGCTGCGCTCGTCCAGGTGTTCAGGATCCTTTATCTGCTCCGGGGATGAGTACAGTATCGTTTTGTGTCTCACCAGCGATGACTTCCTGGTCGCTTTTGCCGCCAGTCTTGCAAGGCCCCAGTCACCGAGCTTTACTTTTTCAAGGCTTCCAAAAATCAGTATGTTGCTCGGTTTTATGTCCCTGTGGTAGATCTTCTGGACGTGGGCGTGGTGCAGTGCACGCCCGACTTCGAATATTATTTTCCCAGCGATCGCGGGGGCTATGGGCTTTTTGACCTCCTCTAAGTTGCCGCTTGCGAGCTCCATCTCAAGGAACCCCAATCTGGGATCCGCGCGGTACACCTTTACTATGTTTTCGTGGTCAAGCTTCTGGGATGCAGCGAACTCGCGCATGAATGAAGAGGTTGACTCTTTGTCCAGGTACTTTAGGACTTTTAAGGCTATCCTGTGTCCCTGTGGGTTCTTGGCCTCGTAAACATAGGAGAAGGCCCCTTCCCCTATGATCTTGACTATCCGGTACTTCTCCTTTATCTGTTCCATCCTCGTCTCAAAGTTAACCGAGAGGTCGAGGGTTTCCTCCTCAAGGCTCTCCTCCTGGAGGACGAGGTTGCTCTTGTCGGGTATCTGTAACTTCCAGCCCTTTGGAACCTCTCCTGTGTACAGCAGTTCGGTTATTCCGTAGATGTTGTTGTCACACGCCTTTATGAGCTCACTTATAATGCCCACTTCTTCTACCAGATCGTATTTCTTCGCCGTGGTGAGGAGGTTCTCAAGTCCCCTCTTTGCGCTCTCCAGGGTCTTCTTTGCTGAGAACCAGTCCTCCTTTTTGTACATCTCGGCGGCGTTCGTCATCATGTCGGCTATCGTCTGAAGTTGCATGTATATTATCTTCCTGTGGGCTGTTACCATTGCATCGAACCTGTCGTCTTCCATGGGAACCTCAGCGTGCTCCAGCTCCCTTATTGCATCCCACAGTTCCTTTTCGGTCTGTGCATCTTTTATCTTCTGGTATATTCTGCGGAAGTTGGCTATTTTCTTGAGGTTCTCTGTGGTGTCTATTGTGTTTCTGACCTTTTTCATGGTCTCATCGTCGCTCTGCATTATCTCCAGAACTGATATGGCCTGTCTGTACTTTTCAAGTGCCTCCCCGAACTTGGATATTGCCTCGTTAAACTTCTTCGCCTTAAGGAGCTTCTCTCCATCGTGCCTCAGCCGGAGGGCGTTGCTTAGAATGAAGTCGGTTTCTGGGACCGCGGCAAGAAGTGCGTTTTTAACTTTCTCCAGGGCGGTTGTGGTGTCCCCCCTCTCAATGTCCCTCAACGCCTCCTGCAGAAGGGACCGGGCTCTCTCCGCATCGGACCCAGGAAGTCCTTGGGGAAGATACGTTGAAATTTTGGGGAGATAAGTCTGGATCTGCTTTAAATCTGAGATTTTTCCCAACTCAAACACCCCCGATGGGGAACATCCCCTCTTTCTCCCAGGGTCTTATTAACGTTCTTCTCCAAAATCTTACCCCGGTGGAGTTTTCATTCCTCATCTCTACCACCCGTTCCGCTCCTCTTTGTTGGGGGGGATACTAGATCCCGTATCTCTCCTGTAACCGCTTCCTTCAGCTTGTTGTATTCCGAAACGATGTCTTTCAGGCTGTTTAGTTTGAAGGCGCCGGTCTTAATGAGTTCTCCCCTCTCCCTTCTATCCTTCGTTGCTGAAATCTTTTCAAGTATTTCCCGTATCTCATTGTACAAACTTCTGCCTTCGTCTGGTACTTCCCTCTCGTCTATGCTTTCAAGTTCCATTCTCAGTGATTTTATTGCCTTCCTCTCCCTGTATCCCCTAACCCCAACGAAAAGGCCCGCAAAGAGAAGCACTCCTCCAAGCGCATACGGGATGTAAGGGACGATCGGGTTCCTGGATCCTCCAAGGCTGTTGCTACTCGGAGTGTAGGAGGGACTATCTGACTCTTTCGTTTGGGAAGGAGATTCTTTGCTGGGAGTATCTGTCGTTGATACCCTGTTCTCTGTTGTGGTGGTTGTGGTAGTGGTAGTTGTGGTTGTTGTAGTTGTGGTCGTGGCTATCTGGATTTTCTCGAGCTTGACGTTCTTGGCAGTCTCCTTGCCGGCCTCGATAGTTACGGTGAACCTCTGCTCCTTGTAGCCCTCCTTCCTGACGATGACTCTGTGGGTTCCAACGGTCAGGATGTACTTCTCAAGAGGAGTGGTTCCAACTTCCTTTCCGTCTATGATGACGGTTGCCCAACTAGGATCCGAAGTCAGGGTTAGAGTGCCAGTAAGCGGCTGAAGCTCAACCGGCACCGAAAGCTCCTTGCCCTCTTTGATTGAAACGTTGAACGTCTCCGTCCTGTACCCACTTTTTGCGATGGTTATCTCGTGGGTTCCGGGGGTTAGTTCATACTTTTCGATGGGGGTTGTTCCTATTTCTTTCCCATCCACTAGAACAGTAGCGCCACTGGGATCTGAGTGGACTGTTAGGTATCCTACGGAGGGGGTTAATGGGGCGTATACGTTCTCGGTTTTCCCGGGCTCTATGGTTACCGTTGTAGTGTAATCATGGTAGCCTTCCTTTGAGAGTTTTATGGAGTGCTGGCCAGTGGGGAGTTTGTAGGTCTCTAGGGGCGTGTTTCCGATGTATGATCCGTCAACGTATACCATAGCTCCAGAGGGATCGGAGCTGACCGTCAGGTATCCAAAGGTGGGTGTTAGATTAACGTTTAGTGTCCTGTCTTCTCCAGGATTGAGCGTCACCATCGTGGTGTAATTGTCGTATTCCGACTTAACGAGATTGATCTGGTAAACCCCCGGATTCAGGCTGAGGGTAATGGGGGTTTTCCCTTTGTATGTTCCGTTGATGTAGACACTAGCCCCTGGAGGGTTTGAATTAATGCTGAGTTTTACGGGTAGTGGTGTGAGTTCGGCGTTGATTACCGTGGTCTTCCCCGGGCTTATGGTCACCGTTGTGGTGTAGCTCTGATAGTTCTCCATCACTACAGTTACATGATATTTACCCGGCGAGAGCTCATACCCCACAACTGGGGTTTTTTGTATGTAGCTTCCGTTAACGTAGACTTTGGCTCCTGATGGGTCTGAATATACCGTTAAGTAGCCGACATCTGGTGTTAACTTTACGTTGAGCACCTTGGAGTCTCCGGGGCCTATTGTTACAGTTGTTATGTAATCGTGGTATCCTTCCTTGGTAACCTTGATGGTGTGGGTTCCCAGTGAGATTTGATGGTTCTCCAGGGGAGTGTCCCCAACGTAAGAGTCATCCACGTACACTTTAGCTCCAGGGGGATCTGAGTAAACCGTTAGATATCCAAAGAGCGGGTTTAGCTTGATATCAAGCGTTTTGCTTTCTCCAGGATTTAACGTCACCGTCGTGGTGTAGGTCTGATACCCCACCTTTGTGAGCCTTACCTTGTGCGTCCCGGGGGTTACGTTTAAGGTTATGGGGGTGACTCCTTTGTACTCATCGTCTATGTATACCGCCGCCCCGCTGGGATCCGAGTTTATTGTGAGCTCCGCCGGTAGCAGGGACAGGGTGGCTCTGACCACGGTGGTTTCTCCCGGCTTTATATTCACCGTCGTGGTATAATCGTGGTACCCTGCTTTGGACACTTTTACAGTGTGCTGGCCGGCTGGGAGCTCGTAATCCCATATGGGGGTTGTACCCACATACAGGCCGTCTATATAAACCCTTGCCCCCGTTGGATCGGATATGACCGTTAAGTATCCGTAGGCGGGGTTTAACGTTACGGATAGGGTCTTGTTTTCTCCCGGACTGAGGGTTATTGTGGTTGTGTAATCCTCGTATCCTTCTTTGGAGAGCTTAACTTGATACGTTCCTGGGTCAAGGGTTAATGTTAGCGGTGTTACCCCCTCGTAAGTTTCGTTGATATAAACTTCGGCTCCGGAGGGGTCAGAGCTAATGGAGAGTGTTGCTGGAGAAGCTATCTTTTCTCCTCCAACTATCGTCACTGGATCAGTCGGGGCATATTTGCGGATTAAAAAGTTGTCGAATAGGGAGTGCTCTGCCTCGCTGTCCCAACAACAACCACCAAACCCAACAAAGCCCTCTGATTTGTTGTTATCCACGGCCCTGATGCTGTGTCCGTCTATGCTTGACTCAAACACCCCATCCCCTTCAATTTTGACGACAACTCTGTGCCATATTCCTGTTTCAACGGCAATATTTGTGTTGTTGAGAGTTGTGTCTTTGTACCATATTCTCCACGTCCCTCCATACTCGTATGTCCTGTAGTATCCGCTGTTGTACCAATCGGAGACAGGAGAACTGTGCCACACCAATCCGTGTAAATGGTGTTCACCTTCTGATACTGGTTCCCAGCTGTACTCTATAACAACTGGAAAGCTGTTGGAAGTGTAGAAACCTTTCGCGAAAAGAGCTCCTCGGTCGGTGGAATTTAAGTGTAATACACCATTTTCTTGAGTCGCTTGAAAATTATAGCTTCCATTCGCATTATCGAGGATCCATTTGTCTGTATACGAGTCGTCATTGAAGTCGTCAAAGAACTCGAAGACTTTGTCTCCGTCACTCCTACTTACCGCGTTTGGATTGCCGTAATAGAGCCTAACCTTAACCTCACCATTTGCAGGAATCTCTGGGAGTATCGTCCATATCTTGGCCTTTTTGGCGCTCACGTTCCATTCCTCAATCCAGTATGGGAGGAAGTTCCCGTTCTCGTCAACTATTCTAACGTCGCTCCCATCCGGCTGGGCTTTAGAAAAGTCGAAGTTTGAAGAGTCGAGCTTGATGAGAACTTGGAAGTTCTCGAGGGTCTGGCCGGATTGTTCCTTAACCGTGACTTCGCGGTAGTACTTCCACTTGGAGAGGTCTTCGGGGGGGAGGTACTGGACGGTCTTAGGTTGAGGCGTTTGTGATGTCTGTTCCTGTGAAGTGATTGCGGACATTCCCCACTCTGCAGATCCCTCTATATGCCCACTCCATCCACCAACACCAATGTAGTATCCGGTTATATTACCCCTAACGTATATCCCAGTTCTTTCATCTGGGTTTGTTTCTTGATCTGAGAACTCATAAATCTGGCCTGCTTTCACCTCCTCAGTTTTGTCTATAGTTCCATCATCCCCATAGTCAAAGTAAATTGTGGCCTTACCCGTAGCATAGAACCTAAGCTGGTGGGTTACAGTGTGCGTGTTAACAGGATATATCCATCCTGCTAATGTGGAGTTCTCTGCAGGCTTAACTGCATAGGCACTCATAGCGTATCTTGGAGCGTCGTTTCCCCAGGGATCAAGATAGTAAAAAGTTCTGAACACAAAAACTGCTGAGTCTGTTAATGATAAAACCCGTGGTTCTGATGGTAAGGTCTCGTTTTGGATAATGTTTCCATTTGAGTTCATGATAACATAATACTCATTAACATCGAGGGCGTTTTTATCTCTTGCAAAGCTCTCCACAGAGTTTGGAATTAGGAATTCTCCGCTCATCGGAGGCATTAGTGGGAATGCGTAAGTCCTACTCCTTACGTTTGGATCAACGTATGCTGCAACGGCCACTATGGGCGAATCTGCGGTTACTACAACGTTTTCTGGACTTGAATACTGCTTGACCAAAACTTCCCCATAATTAACGTGACCAGCGTATTCCCCGTTGATGTAAACGTCCGCCTCATTTTTGTACGGGGCAATGTAGAGCCACCTAACGTTTGCTCCAAGCAGTTTGGTTCCTGGCTGGGGAGCGCTGTACCTAAAGCTAGAATCGTCATAGTCTCCCCAGTCATCTGTGTTATAACGGTAAGTGATTAATAGTGGCTTGTTGGAGTATATTACTAAGGGATTCTTTTTCCATTCGACTTTTTTGTACTCCGAAGAGAGATCTGGGAAATCCCCCACGTATAGTCTTTCTCCAGGAGATAAAGAGTAATGCTGGTCATCATCGGGGCCATTAAAAGCCTCGTCCACTATCACCTGAGTTTCGGGTTCCACAGCAGTTATCTCAACTCCGCTTCCGTACCAATCAGTTCCCCAGTATAGCTTGAGATACGCCAAGGGAAAGACGTACTTGTAGTATGTCCCACCTCCTTCTGTAACGGGGTGAGGTTGAGTCCCAATGTTTATGGCTTCTTTTTTGCTGATAGTTATTTTCACATGGGGCGTTGCAGTGGATAATGTATCGTTCTCATCATTGTTCGTGGGGGTCTGTAAACCTGCGTTTACTACTGGTAGCACGAGGAACAACGCCACAATCAAGAGAGCCAATTCGGCTCCAATCTTGTTCATATCATATCCCTCCTCTTCCCTTTGAGAGGTAGATCAGCCTTATTCTCCACCACTTCATCCTCATCATC